>JBAVAA010000001.1:0-2646 GCA_049585515.1 Terriglobales bacterium
TGGGCAATCATTCCCGGGCGAACGCTTCCGCGCCAATGGGCCAGAATCCCGAACATTGCTCCGTACAGCGCAATCAGAATCACCATCCGGAAGCCCTGGTACGCGTGCGCCGCGCCGAACACCGCAGCCGATAGAAGAATGCCGGCAAGAACGCTCTTAGTGAGAACCATGAACTGGCGCTGCAGGTAGCCCCGAAAGATAGCCTCCTCGCAAATACCCGCCGTGACCGAGAGCGCCAGCCATAGCGCTATTTCGGCGCCCCCGTGCGGTAGTATGAATTGCATATTAGGACCATGCGCGGCGATGCGCAGGAGCTTGGCCAAAATAAAAAGGAGGCCTGTCGAGACTAACCAGAATGCCGCGGCGATTCCAATATCCCGCAGTACTTCGCGGGCGGAGTGCCATCGATCTCCCAGAACGATGAGTAGCGGGGCACCACTATGCCGCACGCCAGCCACTATAAGACCGAACAACAGCCATTCAAATAAAAGAGTGGCCAGATAAAGGCGCACACGGTGCGGATTCGCCGCCGCCCTCATCCGGTCCGCGACAATCTTTCCCCAGAATGTCCACCCGGCTAAAATGACGAGCACCAATATCGTGTGGATGGGGCCAGCGGCGCGGGGATAGCGATCTGAGCTAAACTGCGCCAGACCAGAAGCCATGATTGCCTCCTAGCTATACGGTCACACATTCGGTGTTCTATACCCGCCGCACCAGCGTCCCGGCCAGCAAATCGTGCAGTCCCTGTTTGCGCTCCGTAAACCCGACCATGATGTAACCGATGCACAGAACTAACCCGGAAAGCCACTTCGCAAAATGCCTTCCCGTCGCGCGTTCGAAGGAAATCCGGTTGCCATTGAGGTCCGTAACTTTCATCCCAAAGATCATCTTGCCGATCGTCGCCTGGTATGACGAGCTTTCCATAAAAGCTTCGTACAACCAGGAACCGAAAAGCACCAGGATGATGGTCACGCCTCCGCCCAAAACGGCAAGCCCCGTGTGGTGGAAACCGGTCATCATTCCGCCCGCCAGCCCGAGACCGCCGAAAATCATGCCGACCGGAGCTACTACAACGCGCACGAGAATTGCATCAATGATGAATGCAATTACCCGGATCCAAAACCCGCCATAGCGAACAGCCGCCATCGGCGCAACCGCGGGATACGAAGCCGGTGGCGCTGAATACGCTGGCCCTGAAACCGCAGCCGGGACAGCGCCGGCTACGGGCGCCGTCGGCGTCCCGCAGCGGCTGCAAAATTGAGCGCCCGCGGCGTTGGGTGCGCCGCACTTGTTGCAGAAGAAGGTTCCATTCATGCCCGGCACTATAAAGAGAGATTATCTTCTTGTCAAAACAGCAGGTGTAGGACAGCCGCCCTCGGCTGTCCTATCGATCGAAGCTCGGCAGCCTCTTCGGCGTCGCTCTACCGGGCCCGTACCACGTCGCGCAACCCCAACTCCAACCCGCCGAATTCTGGATGCTCGTTCATGCCGACCGAATAAGCGATGTCCAACCGGTCGCCGGCAAGCAACTGCAACCGGTCGCAAGATTCCTTCAAACTCCAGCCCATCGCGTTGAACGCGATATTGTCGCGCCAGGAAGGTTGTGTGGCGGCGGGGCGGAGCCTATCCTGAGCGGAGTCGAAAGGCCCCGCAGGGACGGACCGATGCCCCGTCGCCACACTGTCCGGATGGCAGCGTGGAGTGAAATCCTGCACTGCCGCATCGCCATTAACCGCAGCCGCCACCCGCAACCGCACATGCTTATCTTTCACCGCTTGCGGAGGCGCCATCAGCCGAACCGCACGCGCCGCGAAAACTGGCTCCCGATTCTCCATCCCAAAAGGCTCGAGCAAAAGCAGCGCCTGCTGAAGTTCAGGCGTGACGTCGCGCAAGCCCAGTTCCCGCTCAAACTCCAGCAGCGGTTCGAAATCGGCCACGGTGAGCCGCGCGCGAGCGTATTCATCCAAATGCGCGCGCAGCTTCTCGACGTTGGCGCTGGGCAGCGCAAAGCCAACGGCGTGCGCATGTCCGCCGTAACGCGAAAAAAGCTCGGGGCACGATTCGATGGCATGTAGCAGATGAAATCCCCGGATCGATCGTCCCGAGCCATGCGCCTCGCCACCCTCGCGAGAGATGACCAGAGTTGGCCTCCCATGGCGCTCCAACACGCGCGACGCAGTGATGCCAATCACGCCGCGATGCCAGCCATCGCCATCCACAACTACGCAGAACGCTTCACGAAGTGCAGGCTCTTTTTCCAGACGGCACTCGATCTCGTCCATGATGCGCCGCTCTTCCTCCTGCCGCTCGGCGTTCAATTGGTCGAGACGGCTGGCAATCTTCCGCGCGCGCTCCATGTCCTTTTCGTTGAAAAGATCGACCACATCGCGGGCTACGTCCATGCGTCCGGCGGCATTCAGGCGAGGAGCGATGCGGAAAGCCACCTCGGTCGCCGTGAGCGCCCGCCCGTCGCCGAGTTTCGCAACTTCCAGCAGCGCCTTCAGCCCAACGTTCACCGGACGCCGCAACCCCTGCAATCCCAATTTAGCGAACACACGATTCTCGCCCAGCAATGGAACCGCATCCGCGATAGTCGCAATCGCCACAACTTTCATGAATGACATCAGCAGCCGCGACTGATCC
>JBAVAA010000002.1:0-5803 GCA_049585515.1 Terriglobales bacterium
TGTTCGCGGCGGCGAATCCACTTACAACAAAGTGATTGTTGACGGGGTCTACCTCAGCGAACCGAGTGAGACGTTTGATTTTGGCACTCTTCCCCTGGCGCAGGCGGATCGCCTGGAATTTGTGCGGGGGGCGCAGAGCACGCTCTACGGTTCCGATGCCATGACTAGCGTCGTGCAGGTGTGGACGCGCACTGGAAGCACTTCGGTCCCTGAACTTCGCTTCGGCGCCGATGGGGGAAATTTCGGAACCGCCAACGGCTACGCCTCCCTGGCGGGCGTTCATGGACGCTTTGACTATAACCTTTTCGGCGACCAGATCAATACCAACGGGCAGGGCGTAAATAATGCGTACTCGGATTCGTTGCAGGGTGCGAACGTCGGCGCAACACTGAACGATGAAGTATCTTTGCGCGTGCGCCTGCGTCACTCGAATAGTTACATAGGCCTGCCGGGAGCGTGGAATTTCAATGGCCAGGAACTTGTCGCGCCCCTCCCAGATGGGGATGCGCACGCCAATACTCTGCTTGGGAGCGTCGAACTCACCGTCGCGGCTCCCTCGGGCTGGCAGCATCGCATCACTGTGTCCGATTACTTCTACCGCTATACCGACAACAGCCCAGATGGAAATACTTACAACTTTGCCTCGTTGTATGACGAGCATGTGAACCACACGGCGTTCGAATATCAGGGTGATTACTCCGAGCGGACCTCGGACCGAATCACGGCCCACTCGACATTCGGATACCGCATCGAAAACGAAAACGCGCTCTTTGATTACCCTACCTTTTTCTCCGAAAGCAACGGTCAGCGTCTCGATCAGGACGCATACCTGCAGCAGCAGCTCACATTGGGAAGGCTCTCCGTTATCGCGGGCGGGCGCTTTGTTCACAGCAGCACGTTCGGCAATACCGGCGTACCCAGGGTCGCTCTGACTCTGCTGGCGCTGCGAGGCGGAGAGCTTTTTTCTGGAACGCGGCTGCGTTTTTCCTATGCCACGGCCTTCATGGAGCCCGATTTCCAGGAGACCTTTGCTACTCTTGCAGAGGGCTTCGTTCCGAACCCAGGTCTTTTGCCGGTGCGCACGCGGGCATTTGAAGCTGGCATCCAGCAGAATTTGCTGCAAGGGCGGTGGGTGCTGAACGCGACCTATTTTAATAATCTCTTCCACGATCAGATTGAGTACGGGACGAATACCGTCGCGTATATGGGCAAGCTTCCGGGTACCCTGGGTCAGTACTTCAATGTGCAGCAGGCTCTTGCCCACGGCGCTGAGGTTGAGTTGCAAGGAAGAATCCGTACGCAATTGTCGCTGAACGCGGCCTACACCTACGACTCGACGCAGATTCTGAGCGCTCCTTTCTGCGCCGACGATGCCTGTGGCACGGCGCTCTATGAAACTGGAAATCCGCTTCTTCGCCGTCCCAAGCATTCAGCGAACATGCTCCTAAATTATCTGGGAAAGAGATGGGCCGCGAACCTGGCCGGCAGCTTCGTGGGCCGACGCCCGGATTCCGATTTTGTCGATAACCGCGTTGATCACGCTGCGGGCTATGCCCGGATCGATCTCGGCGGATGGTATGCGATCAATTCGCGAATTACCGTGTACGCGAATGTCGGGAACGCCCTCAACGCACACTACAACGAAGTGGTGGGATATCCAG
Organism: Terriglobales bacterium; assembly: GCA_049585515.1. GTDB lineage: Bacteria > Acidobacteriota > Terriglobia > Terriglobales > Acidobacteriaceae > Acidiflorens. The sequence continues at coordinate 1,662 of JBAVAA010000002.1, forward strand.
CGCTGACGGCGAACTTTCGTGCGGGGGTAAGGTTTCGAATCGGAGGGGAGTAAATCACCGGCGGCTGCCGGCAGTCTGTTCTGGCTCGTCCGCTTGAAGATCATCAGATCGAAGATCGTCACCCGCCGCCGGCCTGCGCGACGTCGCAGGAGGTCCTCCGCCGCTATAGCGGTGGCGGACTTCGTTGAGTTTCTCCACTTCTTTCTCGCCGAGCGGCTGTTCGTGGCCCAGCAGATGCGTCACCAGCGCGATCTTCGCGAAGTGCTCCACGGTTTCCATTTTCATGTAGGCGCTTTCGAGCGACGACCCGAACGTTACCACGCCGTGATTGGCCATCAGGATGGCGTCATGGTGTGGAATCAGCGGCTCTAGAGCGCCGGCGAGCTCAGGCGTACCCGGGGTGCCGTAGCGGGCCAATGGGATCGATCCCAATCCGACCACGACTTCGCACACCAGGGGCCGGTTCAGATCGTATCCCGAAGCGGCAAATCCGGTGGCGGTCGGTGGATGCGCGTGGACGATTCCGTGCACATCGGGGCGCAGCCGATAAATCAGCAGGTGCATACCGATCTCGCTCGAAACTCTGCGCTTGCCGGCGAGACGCTTGCCGTCCATATCCACAATCACGAGGTCTGAAGCGCGCATTCTGCCCTTGCTGATGCAGGTAGGCGTCACGAGCAGGTGTGTCTCGTCGAGACGAACCGATAAGTTGCCGTCAGTGGCCGCCACAAAGCCGTTTTGGTGCAGCATGCGGCCAAACTGCACGATTGCTAGACGATGTTGACGGTCTCTGGCCATGGAACTCCTGCGCGGCCATGTTACCGCACGTCTCGGAACCCACACAACCATTTTGCTGCCAGAAAAACGGAAGTAGAAGGAGTCCCGGGCTCCGAAACCGAGCGAACGGCGTGAACCTGCCCCTCAAACCCTATAATTTGCCCAATGCTTGTCTCGGACTTCTACTATGATCTGCCGGCGGAATGCATCGCCCAGACACCATTGGCGGATCGCGCCGGATCGCGGCTGCTGCATGTTAAACGGGAAGCTGGAATCTGGCCGAAACGGAGTTTGGAGGATCGGAAATTCCGCGACTTCCCAGACTTGCTGCGGTCCGATGATCTCCTGGTCTTGAACAATACGAGTGTGTTCCCCGCTCGCCTCTTTGGGCACCGGAGCGGAGAGAAAGCTCAGCACGTCAGCCCGCACAATCCCGCGGCCAGAGATTTTCTCCGTGGACGGATTGAGGTTTTGCTTATTCGCCAGATCACGGCCGATCCAAATGAGTGGGAATGTCTGGTGCGGCCTGGGCGCAAAATTGGGATCGGAGAAAAACTCTACTTCAGCCGGTCCTCTGGCAATCTACTGAAAGATGACGCGCCCGAGCCGTCCGCCGAACTCGAAGCCGAGGTCATTGGACGCGGCGGTTTCGGCGAGCGCCGCATCCGCTTCGCCCCTGTCCTAGATTTCTTTGCCTGCATCGAGCGCATCGGACACGTGCCCCTTCCGCCTTATATCGACCGCGACGACCGGACAGAAGACCGTGAACGATATCAGACTATCTACGCGCGAACACGAGGATCGGTTGCGGCGCCGACCGCCGGCCTGCACTTTACGCCGGAGATCCTGCAGCAAATTCGCGCACGCGGAATCGAAATTGCCGAGATCACCTTGCACGTCGGACTCGGCACCTTTCAGCCGGTACGAGTTGAAAAAGTAGAGGATCATAAGCTGCATCGCGAGTGGTACGAGATTCCGATCGAGGCGGCGCATGCGATCAACCAGGCGAAAACCGAGGGGCGACGCGTAGTGGCGGTAGGCACAACCACCGTCCGCGCGTTAGAGTATGCGGCGGAGCATGCCGCGCCGCACGATGAGCAACCTGGCAACGCAAATCGCGTGGAAGCCGGGCACGGCGAGGCGGACATCTTCATCCATACCGGCCACCGTTTTCGGATTGTGGACGCGCTGCTCACGAACTTTCACCTGCCGCAATCTACTCTGCTAATGCTGGTTTGCGCTCTGGGCGGTAAGGAGTTAGTGATGGCCGCTTACCGGCACGCGGTGGAAACGGGATACCGGTTCTACTCCTATGGAGACTGTATGTTTATCGAGTGATGTCTGTGCTGGTAGCATGAGGTATGCACTGCCGCTCATGCCGAATGCAACGAGGGTGTGCTTCGCTGGTATGGGAACGGGAGCCCTCGCCCGTCCGAGGCGAGCTAAGCTCGGCAGCTGCTTGGGTCCTCAATCACCCAGTACTCGCTATAACTGCGGTCGCAGTACTTGTCCTGAGCCTTCCGTTCACGACGCACGCGCAAAACAGGACTGCGCCAGTTATTAAGTCGCCTGCCGCGCCCACCGAAGACGCTCAGCTTTACCGCAATACCGTTTTCGGATTCCGCTATCAAATCCCCTACGGATGGGTCGATCGCACCCAAGAGATGCAGGAAGAAAATGCCGCCGGTAAGTCAGCGCTGCTGCTCGCGGTCTTTGAGCGTCCTCCAGAGGCCACTGGAGACACCGTCAACTCGGCCGTGGTGATCGCCTCCGAGAGCGCGGCAGCCTATCCCGGCCTCAAGCAAGCCGAAGACTATATCGGCCCCTTGGATCAAATCACCGCTGCCAACGGCTTCAAGCCCGACGGTGAACCTTATGTGTTGGAGGTTGAATCGCGCCGACTGCTGCGCGCCGATTTCCTTAAGACGATCGACATTAGGACGAACAGCGCCAAACTCACTATGCGGCAATGCACGCTTGTCCTGCTGGCGAAGCGGCAGATCGTTTCATTCACTTTTATCGGCGGCGGCGAAGATGAGCTCGACGATCTGATGGACGGCCTCCATTTCACTCTGGTAAAGCCGTCCCCGCGGTAACTTTCCCATAAAGATGCGGCTTCGCCGCGTCAGGTCGGGCGCCCTCCGAGGCTGAGTCCCTAAGGTCAACAAAAAACACAGGTTCCGCTCCCGGTTCCGGTCTCAAAACGGCTTCTTTTTGTGTTAAAATAACGACAGCTCAGGTGATAGCTAAATAGCAGAAAATTCAATAGGTTGAGATCAACCGAGCAGTCCCGGAATCGTCCCTCCAGCCAGGCGTCCGATCCGGCATCCTCCACGGAGCAGAATGGCTACGAAAGAATTGCAAGCCGAACTCGTTGTTGGCAAGAGCATCGACGCCAAGAACGTTGATGCCACGTCCGTTGATTCGAAGAACAACGATTTGAAGAACAACGATTCGAAAAACAAAAACGGAAAAAGCGTTAACGGAGATTACACTGCCGAGTCCATAAAAGTCCTGGGCGGCATGGAAGCGGTCCGCCTGCGTCCCGCTATGTACATTGGCTCGACCGGCGAGTTAGGCCTGCATCATCTTGTCTATGAAGTTGTCGATAACTCGGTCGACGAAGCGCTGGCCGGACACGCCGACAAGATCGAAGTCACTGTTCATCTGGATAACTCGATCACCGTAGTCGATAACGGACGCGGCATTCCTGTCGATAACATGGACATTGACGGAGAGAAGATTCCCGCCGCGCAGGTCGTGATGACCACCCTGCACGCTGGCGGCAAGTTCGACAGCAACTCCTATAAAGTTTCCGGTGGATTGCACGGCGTAGGCGTAAGCTGCGTGAACGCGCTCAGCGAAGAACTGGAGCTGGAAATCTGGCGCGACGGGTTCACATGGGAGCAGACCTACTCCAAGGGCGAGCCCACCAGCAAGCTGAAGAAGACCGGAGCTGCCAAAGTAAAGACTGGCACGAAGGTTCATTTCGTCCCCGACAAAACAATTTTTACGACGACCGTCGAGTACAACTTCGACACGCTTTCGCAGCGCCTGCGCGAACTGGCGTTCCTAAATAAGGGCCTGGTCATCACGCTAACCGATGAGCGCCAGACCGACTCGAAGACCGGCGAAGCCAAGCGCGCTGAGTTCAAGTACAACGGTGGCATAGCGGAATTCATCAAGCACCTGAACCGCGGCAAGTCCGTCTTGCACGACAAACCGATCTACATGGAAGCCGACAAGGAAGACGTGCACATCGAGATCGGCTTGCAGTACAACGACGCCTACTCGGAATCCGTTTTCAGTTTCGCCAACAACATCAACACGGTCGACGGAGGCACGCATCTTTCCGGCTTCCGCAC
>JBAVAA010000003.1:0-2593 GCA_049585515.1 Terriglobales bacterium
GATCCAGGGCGCATCCTTTGGATTTGGCCGAAACGTAGAGACGCACCAGTGTGCCGAGTCCGGTGCTGTCCATGTGAGTGAGGTCCGCGAGATCGAGCACGACGCGCCGCGAGTTCGGAAGCAGCGGGCTCACCGCGAGCTGAAGACGATCATTCACGCCCGCAACCAGGCGGCCACTGCATCGCACCACCACCGGTTCGCAATTGTGGTCGACGATAACGGTGAGGACGCTGGCGGCGGTTTGCTCAGGCATTGAGGTACCTTCCCCAGCGAAAGTTATTTGATCGAAACCAGCTTCTCCACTAATTCCGAATAGTCTTTCTTCTCCAGCCCGTGAACCTGCTTGTTGTATTCGTCCACCTTGCTGGAGTAATTCATCGAGCAGAACTTGGGGCCGCACATGGAACAGAAGGCTGCCGTCTTGTATCCCTCTTCGGGGAGGGTTTCGTCGTGCATGGAGCGGGCCGTCTCGGGATCTAACGATAACTCGAACTGTTTCTCCCAGTCGAATTTATACCGGGCGTAGCTTAGGGCGTCGTCGCGATCGCGGGCTCCGGGACGCTGGCGGGCTACGTCGGCGGCGTGGGCTGCGATCTTGTAGGCGATGATTCCGTCTTTTACGTCTTTTTCGTTGGGCAGGCCTAAGTGCTCTTTGGGAGTTACATAGCAGAGCATCGATGCGCCGTACCAGCCGATCATGGCCGCCCCTATGGCGGAAGTGATGTGATCGTAGCCGGGAGCTATGTCGGTTACCAGCGGGCCTAACGTGTAGAACGGGGCTTCGTCGCACCAGGCATTTTCTTTTTCTACCTGCTCTTTGATCTTGTGCATGGGAATGTGGCCGGGGCCTTCGATCATCACCTGCACGTCTTGCTTCCAGGCTATGCGGGTTAGTTCGCCCAGGGTTTTCAGTTCGGCGAACTGCGCTTCATCGCTCGCGTCAGCCAGGCATCCGGGACGCAGGCCGTCTCCCAGTGAAAAGCTTACGTCGTACTTCGCGAAAATCTTGCAGATGTCCTCGAAGCATTCGTAGAGAAAATTTTGTTTGTGATGGTGTGTCATCCATTGGGCCAGGATTGCGCCGCCTCGGCTTACTATGCCAGTGATGCGCTTCGAAACCATCGGAACATACTGAATGAGGACGCCAGCGTGGATCGTCATGTAATCGACGCCTTGCTGCGCCTGCTCCTCAATCACTTCGAGCATCACGTTCTTGTCGAGGTCTTCTACCCGCTTCACTCTGGAGATCGCTTCGTAGATTGGGACCGTGCCGATCGGGACGGGCGAATGGCGGAGGATGGCTTCGCGGATGGTGGGAATGTCGCCTCCGGTCGAGAGGTCCATTACGGTGTCGGCGCCATAGTGAACGGCGGTGTGCAGCTTCTTTAGCTCTTCTTCAATATTTGAAGTGACGGCCGAGTTTCCTATGTTCGCATTGATTTTGCATAGGGACTCGACGCCGATTGCCATCGGCTCCAGTTCGGGATGGTTGATGTTTGCGGGAATAATCATGCGGCCGCGGGCGACTTCATCACGGACCAGTTCTGGAGCGAGCTTCTCGCGGTGCGCGATGTATTGCATTTCTTCGGTCGCGACGCCGCGGCGGGCGTAGTGCATCTGGGAGAAGTTGCCGTCGTTATTCCTGGCGTTTTCGGCTTTGCGTTTCGCCAGCCACTCTGCGCGGGGTTTGAGCATCGAATTCAAAGCATTGCCATTGCTGCCGTTGGGGGAACCGCCATTGCTTGCGGACATCTTTGTCTGTACCATCCTTTGCGGAATCTGGTGGACAAATTATACGCCGCATTGCGGTTGGGGTTCGCTTCTCCGGGGAGGCTGCTGCGCTGGGTGGCCCAGGGAAAGTGAATCCTGAGGCCGGCGAAGGGAATCGAAATAGAATGTCGTTATAACGACAATTCAGGAAGCGCGGTGAATGAGGCGAATCCCGCCGGGAGGAAGCGATTTGAAGAAGCTGATGAGTACAAGCAACGACGTGAGTCTTACGATTTTGCGGCTGGTTTTGGGAGTGGTGTACTTCGCGCACGGCGCGCAAAAGATGCTGGGCTGGTTTGGCGGCTTCGGTTTTCACGGCACTATGGCATTCTTTGAGCACATGGGAATGCCGGCGGCCGTTGCATTCCTGATCATCTGCACCGAGTTTTTTGGCGGGCTGGGGCTGATTGTCGGATTGCTGACGCGCATCGCCGCTCTCGGCATTGGCGTGGAGATGATTGGGGCGATCTTTATGGTCCACCTGCCGAATGGATTCTTCATGAACTGGTATGGCAACCAGAAAGGCGAGGGATTTGAATATCACCTGCTGGCGATTGCCATGGCTGCGGCGCTGTTGCTGCGCGGGTCGGGAGCGTTTTCGGTGGATCGGGCGCTTTCGGAGTAAAGCAGTTACCGAGCTGTGCTCGGCTTGGACAGCCGAGGGCGGCTGTCCCTACGTAAACCTGGACGGGGCAAAGCTCTGCCACCACACGAGCTAGTTCCGTAGCGTCTTGCCAGTTTTCAGTGTGAACTGAATTCTTTCCTGCGTCTTTTTTTCTCCGCACAGGGATTTGAAGGCCTCGCGCTCCAGGTCGAGCAGGTA
>JBAVAA010000004.1:0-1744 GCA_049585515.1 Terriglobales bacterium
AAGCGGATTACCAGCTCGAGCGCGTGAACTTCTCCGGCAACGTACCTCCCGATGATAGCCACCTGCGGCGTCAGACTTATAACGGTGTCCGTCTGACCACCGGCCTGGTGTTCAACTTTGGCGGCGCTGCCCCGCCATTGGTAGCGGCGGCCTGCTCCATCGACCACACCGAAGTTATGGCCGGTGAACCGTTGCATGCCACGGTCGCGCCGAGCAATTTCAACCCCAAGCACACGCTGACTTACGCGTGGTCCAGCAGCGGGGGCAAGATCGAAGGCAAGGATACGGGCGCTTCCATTGACACGAACGGCGCTGCCCCCGGCAGCTACACCGTTACGGCGACAGTGACCGATTCCAAGTCGAAGAAGAACAACACCGCCAGTTGTACTGCAAACTTTACCGTAAAGCCGCAGAATCCGCCCCAGATGTCCTGTTCCGCGAGCCCATCGTCGGTCCAAACTGGGGGCACGTCGACAATTACCTGCAGCTGCACCAGTCCCGATAATGTCCCTGTAACGGTAGGGGGATGGACGGCGAGCAGCGGCAGCATTTCAGGCAGCGGAAACTCGGCCACTCTGAATACCACTGGTGCCTCGCCCGGTACCATAACCGTCGGCGCAACCTGCACGGATTCGCGCGGTTTGACGGCTTCGAGCAGCAGCTCGGTGACGGTTGAGAATCCGCCAGCGCCGCCGCCAGCGCCACCGCAAGCCACTAAGGTAAACGAGTGCCAATACCCCAACGCCAAGAAGCCCTGGCGCGTCGATAACACGTGCAAGGCTGAACTGGACGATGTGGCGCTAAAGCTGCAGCAGGATCCGGACGCCAAGCTGGTGGTTGTCGGGAACGCCGAACCAAAAGAGAAGCGTAAGAACCTGGCAGGCGAACGGGCACTCAACGTGAAGGCCTACATCTCGGGAGGCGAGGCAAAACAGAACATCGATGCCAGCCGCATCGAGGCTCGCACAGGAAATGCCGGAACGATGACGACGGAACAGTGGATCGTTCCGGCCGGCGCGACCTTCCCCGATGCCAGCACCACGAGCCCGGTTGATGAGCGGAAGGTAAAAGCGGTTCCGGATCATCCGAAGCCGATGGCCAAGAAAGCAGCGAAAAAGGCACAGTAAGGCAGGCGGAAGGACGGGCGTCCTCGCCCGTCCATCCGTTCAGAGGCCGGGCGGGAACGCTCGTCCCTCTGCCAAGCGCTGGGTTAGCACGAAAGGCCGGTAGGGTTTGCCCCGCTGGCCTTTCTATTTTTTGTTCTTCGGTAACCTTGTCCGAGCCGTGCTAGCCTGTCAATGTTGGGCGCAGGCGAATATTGTTCGCAGGGGTCAACCTACGCGTATGGATTGCAGAGTGAAAGGGAACGTTCTCCGCACCGGTTTGTTGCTTTTCGCTGTCAGTCTAGTCGTTACTTTTACGACTACCGCTTTGCTGGCCTCCGGGCCCTGGCAGGTGTTGGGTCCGGATGGCGGCGATGCCCGCAGCCTGGCTTATGACCCGCACAATCCCGATCGCATTCTGCTCGGCACCAGTACCGGCCAGATGTTCAGCTCCAATGATGGCGGGCGCACCTGGCTGCGCTTGGCGCGCCTGGGCGGCGACGAATACGTGCTCGACCACATTTCCATCGATCCCGAGAATCCCAATCATATTTATGTGTCGGCATGGAGCGCAGCCGGCCAGCAGATCGGCGAGATTTTTTGCACGCATGATGGCGGCGTCAACTGGACAACGTTGCCGG
>JBAVAA010000005.1:0-3305 GCA_049585515.1 Terriglobales bacterium
GCTAGATCGAAATAAGGCTTCACGTCCGATGGATTCACGTACATAAATTGTGCATTGGGCGGAGGACAGTTTTGAGCACCCGGGGCGCAAGTAACCTGGATCTGGTCGGCCCCATCCATCTTGCCTGCGTCATACATCGACTCAAACGATTTGTGGGAGTGACCGAGATCGTAGTCGTTAGCGAGTGCAATAGGGGTCAAAGGGATGGTCTGGCCTTTGGAATTGACTCCCGAAATTGCGATGTCGGCACCGGCCGCGATCAGCTTGGAGTCCTGAAAAAGGTTATCGGGCGTGCGGTTTTCTTGAAAGATCACCACCACGTGCTGAATCATCGGGGTCGGCGGTGGGACGGTGGCGGCAGTTCCGGCGCAGCCATTCAGAGTCAACAGGAAACCTGCGGTGCCCAGCAGCGCCAACATCAGGCAAAGACCGAAGCGAGACATGGGGGGCTCCTTGAAATGGCGTGATACCGATTGTATGAAGCATAAACGCAGGTACGAAGTTGTGCGCGGATGCGAAACTTCTCCGATCTCACGCCGGAAGTTGAGGCGTAAAGGCGCGATGCCTTAAGAGATTCGGGGTAGCATTTTTCCTTTTTCTGCAGCCTGCTAGAATGCTAGTCGCAGATTACAGACGGGGTGTGTCGTGAATCTTCAAGGAATCCAACTGACGTGGCTGGGCCACGCTACCTTTCGCATTCAAACGCCGGAAGGGAAGACCCTCTACATCGATCCGTGGATTGCGGGCAATCCCAAGTGCCCGGAGAGCGAAAAGGACGTCAAGAAGGCCGACGTGCTGCTTTGCACGCACGGACACGGTGACCACATCGGGGACGCGGTGGAGGTAGGGAAGAAGCTCAATCCGATCGCTGTCGGCATCTACGAACTGTGCTTGTGGTTGCAAAAAAAAGGCGTGAAACAGATCTCGCCCATGAACAAAGGCGGCACGCAGACTGTTGCCGGGGTGAAGGTCACCATGGTGCACGCGGTGCATTCCTGCGGCATTCAGGATGGCGATCAGATTATTTATGGCGGTGAAGCCTGCGGCTACGTGCTCGAGTTCTCGAATGGGGTCAAGATTTATCACGCGGGCGACACCAACGTGTTTAGCGATATGGCCATCATTCGCGATCTCTACGCGCCGAAGATTGCCATGTTGCCGATCGGCGACCATTTCACCATGTCGCCGCGCGAGGCTGCGTACGCCTGCAAATTGCTGCAACCGGAGACCGTGATTCCTATGCATTTTGGGACGTTTCCGCAGCTAACGGGAACGCCGAGCGCGTTGCAGAAACTGGTGCCGGACGTGAAGGTGCTGGAGATGAAGCCGGGGCAGACGGTTTCGTAGGCGGGGTGGCATTTTCAGGGAGAGCGATGAACGAACAACCCGCAAAGTCCGATTGGCGCATGGGCGGAATTACAGTTCCTGAAGTCGAGGACTACATCTACGCGATGCTGCCGCTGCGTGACGAAGTTCTGACCGAAATGGAGGCTGAGGCGAGCAAGAACGACGTGCCGATCGTTGGTCCGGCTGTCGCTCGCATACTTTATCAATTGGCCACTATCAGTGGCGCGAAGAATATTTTTGAAATGGGCTCGGCCATCGGGTATTCGACCATCTGGTGGGCGCGGGCGGTGGGCGATGGCGGGCGCGTTGTCTATACCGACGGCGATCGGAAAAATGCGGATAAGGCGCGGCGCTACTTCGAGCGCGCCGGTGTCAGCAAGCGCATTACGGTGCGCGTGGGCGATGCGTTCGAGTTTCTTTCGGAGGAGAAGGAGCAGTACGACATTATTTTTAACGATGTCGATAAGATCGACTATCCGCGGGCTTTTCGCTTAGCGCTTCCACGCCTGAAAACTGGAGGCCTTTTTATCGCGGACAACGTTCTCTGGAGCGGGCGAGTCGCCAAGGCTAATCCGGACGCCACGACCAAAGCTATTCTGGAGTTCAACAAACTGATCTATGGATCAAAGGATCTGTTTGCGACCATTCTGCCGATCCGCGATGGAGTTGCGGTTTGCGTTAAGAAGTAGGAAGGGGTTGTGCGCTTACTGACGCCATGGCCGCATAGAGAGTATGTACGACCGGTTGCGCTGCACCCGTAGCGCCGCCGTCTCGGCGGCTGTCCGGCGGGCGTCCTCGCCCGCCGAGGGGGACGCGATCGGACCCGCCGGCAGGATGCCGGCGCTACGGCCGGCTGCGCGGTAACTCTCCGGCTAGTGCTAGAATTGTCGTTTTCCATTTTGTGGCCGCCCTGCCCATTCGATGAAGACTTCAACACTACTGTCAACTCAGCAGATTCCGGAGACCTTGCCTCGCACTCAAGGGTTGGAACGGCCTGACTCCGCGGCGGACGTGCTGGTTGTAGGGGCTGGTCCTACCGGCATGGCCTGCGCCATCGAGATTCAGAAGGCCGGGTTTACCGCCATCGTCATTGACAAGGGATGTCTCGTCAATTCCATCTACCACTATCCGACCAACATGGTGTTCTTTACTACGCCGGAGTTGCTGGAGATTGGCGACGTGCCTTTTACTACTTCGTTGGCGAAGCCGACGCGACTGGAAGCGCTGGAGTATTACCGTCGGGTGGCTGAACACTTTGATTTGAACATCCACCAGTACGAATGGGTGAAGACCATAACCGGTGAAGACGGAGATTTCCGGATCGCCACAACGAATCGGCAGGACGCGATCCGCGATCATCGCGCGCGCAAGATTGTCCTGGCTACCGGTTATTACGATCTGGCCAATGAACTCGATATCCCGGGCGAGGATCTGGACAAAGTCTTCCATTACTATCGCGAGCCGCATCCTTATTACGACTCGGACGTGGTGGTGATTGGGGGGAAGAATTCCGCGGCGGAAGCGGCTTTGGATTTGTGGCGTCACGGCGCGCGGGTGACGCTCGTGCATCGCGGACCGCAGATGCATGCAAATGTGAAATATTGGGTGCGTCCCGATATTGAGAACCGGATCAAGGCGGGTGAGATCACCGCATATTTCAGCAGCACGGTGCAGGAGATCAATGCGGATTGCGTGGTGCTGCGAACGCCATCGGGATTGGTTCGTGTGAAGAACGATTTTGTATTTGCGCTTACCGGGTACCATCCCGACTACGATTTTCTGCGCAGCGTGGGCATCGAACTGGCTACAGAACAACTTCGGCCGGTCTGCGATCCGGAGAACCTGGAATCGAACGTTGCGGGGATCTATGTGGCGGGAGTGATCGTCGCCGGCTCACGAACAAACGAAATTTTTATCGAAAATGGCCGCTTCCACGGGAAACTGATCGCCAATCATCT
>JBAVAA010000006.1:0-2090 GCA_049585515.1 Terriglobales bacterium
CGCGGGAGGCGAATCCATTCGACGATGGTATTGATCGATACCATCGCATCATTCGGCGCGAAGCCGAATGCCGGAGTCTCGGCAGAGGATTGACTCGATGAGTCGGAAGCGGACCAGGCCTATGCGCGGATGATAAGCGGCGAAGCACGGTTTCGCGTTGTTCTGACGAGGTGAAATTGGTCTGCGCACTGCCAAGCATTACCGACTTGTCGTTCCTAATCCTTTCGGTATACGCTCTGGTACTCCCCTGCGATTCAACTCGGAGTAACCTCGGCTCCGCACCGCATGAAGGAAATGACCGCCAAAGACGACTTGGAACGGTTCCAGACCGGCGTAGCGAAGTACGCCGCATACCTCGAGACGCCCGAGGGTCGGCTACGCCTCGATCTCGCCTTTGCCAACTTGCAGGACTTTCTGCCGCAGGCCACGACGTCTTTGCACGCTCTGGATCTTGGATGCGGCACCGGCGCCATCGCGGTCCGCTTGGCGCGACTTGGCCTTCACGTCACGCTGCTGGATTCGTCTCTGCCAATGCTGGATTTGGCCAAGCGTGCAGCGCGGGAAGCAGAAGTTACCGGGAGGATCGTGCTGAAGCACGGCGACGCCGCGCAATTGGCAAACTTGTTCGACGCCGGATCGTTCGATGTGATTCTTTGCCACAACATCCTGGAATACGTTGAAGACCCGTCTGCGATGTTGCGCAGTGCGGCTCGCGCTTTACGAGACTCGTCGAGCATTCTCTCGGTATTGGTGCGTATCCAGGCGGGTGAGGTGCTAAAGGCGGCAATAAAAGACGGCGACCTGGCCGCGGCCGAACATAATCTCACCTCTGAATGGGGACATGAGTCGCTGTACGGAGGAAGTGTGCGGCTGTTTACGGCAGAGAGCCTGCAAGCCCTGCTGCTCGAATCGTCACTCGCCACAATGGCGGGGCGTGGCGTACGGGTGCTGTCGGATTACTTGCCGCCGAAAGTTTCCCGAAATGAGGAGTACGAGCAAATTTTTGAGCTCGAGCGCAAACTGGGCAGGCGGCCGGAGTTTGCCGCAGTCGCCCGCTACGCGCATTGCCTGGCGCATCGCAGATCAGCTCGCGCAGGCGCAGTCATGAAGGACGGCGCATGAACAACATCATGGGCCAGTCTTCGTCGGCCGGAGCTCGCATAACAACGATACCTGATGCCGGTATTTCGATCGGGCTCGGACTTACCAACGAGTGTAACCTCGCTTGCGCCTTCTGCTACCGCGATCCCACTCGCGCGGATCGTCTCTCACTGGATCAAGTGAAGGCAGTCATGGAACGCTTGCCGATACGGTCGGTGAATCTCGGCACCGGCGAGAACGGCATGCATCCGGAGTTCAAGGCAATCCTGGCCTATCTGCAAACGAAACCGGTCCAGCTCACCATCACCTCCAATGGCCATAGCGTTGCCGTTCTCGAAGACGATGATCTGCGAGCCTTCCACGACATCGAGTTCTCTCTCGATTACCCGACGCAAGCCGAACAGGACGCACAGCGCGGAGACGGCAATTGGGAGCTGATCCACCGGCAAGCAGCACGTTGCGTAAAGCTCGGCGTGCCGGTAACCGTCATCGCGGTCATGATGAAGGCGAACTACTTGCGCCTGGCGGAGGTCGCGCGAGTCGCCAAACAGTTTGACGCTCCCCTGCGTGTGAACGTGTACCAGGCGGTGCGATCCGACATCTACGCGTTGTCCTATGAAGAGTATTGGGAGGGGTTCCGGCGCCTCTTTGCGGAGACGGACGTGATCGCCATCGGCGAGCCGCTGGTGCGGGCGATGGCGGGATTTCCACCGCTCCAGGGCGGTTGTGGCGTGAGCACCGTGCGGGTGACGCCCAGGGGCACAACACAACCCTGCGTCTATTGGCCCGGATCAGGCGAGCCGCTCTCGGATTTAATCTCCGCGGGTCTTGACATTCTGGCCTCCACCCCGTTCGACCAAGCCCGCACGCTTCCCGACGCATGCCTGCCCTGCGAGTTCCGGCGCTCATGCCACGGTGGCTGTGCCGGACGACGGCGTCTGCAAGGCGCATTGCAGGAGCCTGACTGCTACTGTCCTATCGTTCGTGGG
>JBAVAA010000007.1:0-9672 GCA_049585515.1 Terriglobales bacterium
GAAGAGTATCCGTGGGATTCTCTCGGACCAAATCTTCGGCGATTTTCTGGCTGCGAGTGGCGTCTCCGGTGAGGGCTAAGGTCATTGCGGAGACTGAACGGGTGTCGCGATCTTGCGAGGCGGCGAGCGCCTCTGAAATTTTCTGACGGGCCTGCTGAAGGTTGCCGAGTTTCGCCTCGTTCAAGGCCTCCTCGGCGAGAATGATTGCCGCGAACTCTTTGTAACCCAGGCGCTGGGACGCACTGACACTTTGAGCATAAATGGCGCGGGCCGACTGAAGCTTGCCCAGCGCATACTCGCCGCGGCCGTGCATCCAGATGAAAATGGGCTCTTCTGGCCGGCCGGCGGCCAATTCCAGTTCGTGGCGCTCGGCGGCCTCATCGCCGCGAATGAAGGCTAGTTCGAAGAGCGTGAAGTTTACCGACCAGGGATGCGAGTTCGCCTTCTCGGCCACGGTCCGGGCTTCGTCATATCGATTAAGGCGATCGTAGGCGTCGGCACTATTCTGAATGGCATAGCCATCTTTGGGGTCCATGCGCAGGGACTCGGTGGAGCTGGCGAGCGACTTCTCCTGCTGGCCGATGCTTTGGTAGAGCAGGGCCAGGTTGTCGCGAGGAGCGGTGTCACGCGGGTAGGTCTGCACCCATTGCTGATAAATCTCGATGCCCTTCTCGAGATCGAGCGTGGCAATGTCATAGTAATGCGACGAAATATAAAACCTTTCGCGTTCGCTGGCTCTCTCCTTCAAGTCGAAGGCCTTGGTGAGATTGGTATTGGCCAGCGCTTGCTGGGTCAGATTCTCGTAAGCGGTGCCGAGAGTGGCGTATGCCATAGCGAAGTTAGGATCGAGCTCGATCGCACGCTTGAGATAAGGAAGGGCCTTCGAATCTTCCCCCTTCAGATGCTCGGCCTGACCGAGGCTAAAAGCCTGGAGGGCTTCGAGTGACGACGTGGTGGCCTGTTCGAGCGGGGTGGCGAACTTCTGGACTGAGCCGATGGACTCCCCTAGCTTGGCGCGCAGGCTGGACGCGGCCTGGTCCAGCGATTTGAGGACCTGCTCTTTGCTTTCGGCTTCGGTTTCTTCGCGGGCCAGGACGTCTCCGGTTTGGGCATTCACGGCGGACAGGGTGATGACGTAGTGCGAGCCCAGGCTGGCGACGGAGCCGGTCAGCATGGCCTTTGCGCCTTCACGCATGCAGATTTCGCGGGCAACATCGTTGGTGATGCGGTCTTCGGGCTTGCGGCCCATAAAGCGCAGAGCTGCGCGGACGCGGGATTCTGGCAACAGGTTCAGATAGGGCGATTGTTCGAGCTGGACGGCTAGCGCTTGCTTCAGGGTCCCGTCGAAGACGGGATCGCCGGTGGTGTTGACGAAGTCGGCCAGGACTACTGTGTCTTTTTCAGTTAGGGCGCTGGCGCGGCGAGAGCGGTAGAACAGGCCTCCGGCGAGTAGGACCGCGATTATTGCGGCGGCGGCTATTACGGGGATTTTCCAGGATTTTTTCGGTGCTGCGGGAGACGGGGCTGGGCGCGTCTCTACGGCGGGTTGAACGGTTCCCGACGAACTGGCTGCGGCAGTTCTGGCGGAGGCAGACGATATCGGCTGTGGCGTCTGGTAGACCGGCTGCGGCGTGTGATGGAGGGCCGGGGTTGATCCGGAGTCTGGCGCAGCGGCTACGGAACCGGAGCTGGCGGCGACGGCCCGGCTGGTGTCGGTGTCGCGCTTCAGGCGCTGGAGGTCGGCGCGGATGTCGGCGGCGTGCTGGTAGCGGAGATTGCGATCTTTCTCCAGCGCTTTATTGATGATGTCTTCGAGCTTGGGAGGCAGATCGGGATTCAGACGGATTGGGGAGGTCGGGGCGCGATCCAGGATGGCTTGAAAAATGAGTGCTGTGGTGTCTCCGCGGAACGGAGTCATGCCGGTGGACATCTCGTAGAGGACGGCTCCGAAGGAGAAGAGGTCGGTACGGGGGTCGAGTTCCTTGCCCTTGGCCTGCTCGGGAGACATGTAGGCTACGGTACCGATGGCGGAGCCGGCGCTGGTGAGGTGCTCCTCGGCTGCGGTGGCTTCCACGGTGTCGCCGGAGGGAGACGATGGGCGGGAGGACGGCGTGACTTTCGCTAGTCCAAAGTCGAGGATCTTGGCGTGCTCGCGTTTGGTTACAAAAATATTCGCAGGCTTGATGTCGCGATGGACTATGCCCTGGGCGTGGGCGGCGTCGAGGGCGTCGGCTATTTCGATGCCTAGCGAGAGCAGGGCGTCGAGCTCCATTGGACGGCTGCCGATGATGTGCTTCAGCGTCGCGCCGTCGAGGTATTCCATGACGATGTACGCCTTGCCGTCCTGCTCGCCGATGTCGTAGATGGTGCAGATGTTGGGATGGTTGAGGGCGGAGGCGGCGCGGGCTTCGCGGCGGAAGCGCTCGAGGGATTGGCGGTCTCCGGCTACATTTTCGGGGAGGAATTTGAGGGCTACGAAGCGGTCGAGGCGCGTGTCGTGGGCCTTGTAGACCACGCCCATGCCGCCGCCGCCTAACTTTTCTACGATGCGGTAATGGGAGATGACCTCGCCTACCATTTGTCCTCCTGCGCTGGGGTGAAATGTTACGGGTGGGGAGGGGGCAAGTCAAACGATAGGGGACAGAATCGGTCAGCCGGGCAAAGGTTAAGCCGCACTTCGATTGTTTTGCTTTTTTCGTCCAGGCTGATTGCGAGATCCTAGGCGGGACTCCATCCGACTGGCAACAAGGCTCTGTTCTCTTTAAAAAACCGTTGTACACGCCTCGTATCGTAAATTGCGCCCGGTTTTACCGGCCATGCTGAATACAGGCGTTCGGCTGTACCCTTTGGCGCGAGGATCAGCACTTTACCAAGTCTGAACTGTTCACCTTCGTCGAGAATCAATGTTAAGTGGATCGACTTGCGATTCTCATCACACAGCGTTTCGGGAACTACAGTGAAATTGATGTATCCATGCTCCCCATAGAGCTCTCGAATTGCCCACAAACCGTCGCGTATTCTCGAGACACTAAATACATCGCCCGATGAGATCGGGATTAGATTCCGAAGCTGCGAGGCGGGAAATGCATTGCCGTCTTCGAAAGTTACTTCCTCCAAGGTGTAATGAGAGCGTTCAGCTTCCTTTGTACACTCCGAGTATGCTCCAACCGCGCTACCAAGCAGGGCAATCGCAAGGATGATGAGAAGTCGTCGCCGCACGGACACATTATATTCCGGCCATATCTCGCATATAGGGGTCCTTCGACTACGTAGCTGCTCCGCTTCGCGAAGCAGCCACTTCGCTCAGGATGACATGGTTTTAACATTTCGTTAATGTGGCAGGTGCATTGTCGCTGGGGTGTGAGGGGATATGGGACTGATTGATGTTTTGTTTGGGCGGCCGCTGGCTTCTTCTGAGGATGAGGGGGAACGGATCACTCCTCTTCAGGGGATTCCTATCTTTGGGCTGGATGCTTTGAGTTCGGCGGCATACGGGCCGGAGGCGGCTTTGACGATTTTGCTGCCTTTGGGGTTGATGGGCGTCCGGTACATTGTGCCGTTAACCGCCGCGATCATTGTGTTGCTGGCGATTGTGTATTTCAGTTACCGGCAGACGATTGCGGCTTATCCGAATGGCGGAGGATCGTACACGGTCGCGAAGGAGAACCTGGGGCGCAGGGCGGGGTTGCTGGCGGGCGGGGCGTTGATGATCGATTACCTGCTGAATGTGGCGGTGGGAATCTCGGCGGGGGTCGGGGCTTTGGTATCGGCGGTGCCTTCGCTGCTGCCGCACACACTGGCCCTTTGTTTAGCGGTTTTGGTCATATTGACGGTGGTCAATCTTCGGGGGTTGAAGGAAGCGGGGACGGCGTTTGTGGCGCCCACGTATTTCTTTGTAGGAACCCTGGCCTTGGTATTCGTGATTGGACTTTATAAGACGGTGGTTTCTGGGGGACATCCGGTGCCGGTGGTGGCGGCACCACGCCAGGCATCGGCTGCTTTGCAGGCGGTGGGATTGTGGATTCTGCTCAAGGCGTTTGCCTCGGGATGCACGGCTTTGACCGGCGTCGAGGCGGTGAGCAATGGGGTGCAGGCGTTTCGGAAGCCGGTGGTTCCGGCGGCTCGGGCTACGTTGACAGCGATCATCGCGATTCTGATCGTGCTGCTCGGAGGAATTGCTTTGGTCGTCAAGTACTACGGGATTGCGGCGACCGACCCGGGAGCGCCGGGGTATCAGAGCGTGCTGTCGCTGGTGACGGTGGCGGTTGCGGGGAAAGGGATTTTCTACGATGTGACGATGTTTTCGGTGCTGCTGGTGCTGTGCCTTTCGGCGAATACTTCGTTTGCGGATTTTCCGCGGCTGTGCCGGATGGTGGCGCGGGACGATTATCTTCCGCATTCGTTGACGACGCGGGGACGGCGGCTGGTGTTTTCGGAGGGGATCTGGGCGCTGGCAATCCTGTCGGGTTTGTTGCTGATTCTGTTTGGCGGGGTGACGGACCGCCTGATTCCCTTGTTTGCGGTGGGCGCGTTTATGGCGTTCACGTTGTCTCAGGCGGGAATGGTGGGGCACTGGCGACGGACGAAGGGATTCTGTCCAGCAATGTTGGTGAATGGGATTGGCGCTTTGGCTACGGGGATCACGGTGGTGGTGATTCTGGTGGCGAAGTTTGCCGCGGGTGCGTGGGTGGTGGTTGTGCTATTGCCGGCTCTGCTGGTTTTTATGGGGCGTATCCGTCGTCATTATGTGCTGGCGAATCAAGAAGTGGCACTGAAGGGCGGAGTGGTCCTCAGCGTGGAAAATCTGACCCCTCCGATTGCGATTGTTCCCGTGGATCGATTTAACGCGGCAACGGAGAAGGCACTACAGTTTGCGATGACGCTTACTCCGGATGTTCGAGCCGTGCATGTGACTTGCGATGCGGACGACGACAGGCCGAGGTGGGAGTGGGCGGAGGATCCGCCGCCAGGGACACCGGTCCCGAAGATGGTGACTTTGCCATCACCGTTTCGGCTGGTGGTGCATCCGATTGTGGATTACGTATTGAAGGTGGAGAAGGAGAATCCGGAGCGGACGGTGGCGGTGGTGATTGCGTCGATGGTGGAGCGGCACTGGTATCACTATTTTCTGCACAACCAGCGCGGACAGATGCTGACGGCGCTCCTGCTGCTCGGGGGGGATGAGCGGATCAACATTATTAATGTGCCCTGGTATTTGAAGGCGTAGGGGGCAGCCGTCAGCCTTCAGCCATCAGCCTTCAGTAAAGGCAAAACCTATCCGGGGAGGGCCGCGGCGCCTTCCGCGTCCGAAGAGACGGGGCGTAGCTCCGTCACCACACGGTTGGGGAATTCTTTGCGAAATTCTGTAGAATACGCAGGTGGAGCGGGGTCTTGGCTGGTGGCCGACCTTCTCTTTTTTCTTAGTTTGGGTTCTCGGAGCTTAAGTCGTGGCTGACACTGCGATGATTCGAGATGACCTTCCGCGGGCTCCGCAACCTATTTCAGAAATTGACGTGCTCTGGATCACGGCTGGGCTGGGGTGTGACGGGGACACGATTGCCATGACTGCGGCTACGCAGCCGAGCATCGAAGACATTGTTCTGGGATCGATGCCCTGGATTCCCAAGGTACATTTTCACAATCCTTTTCTTGCGCTTGAGAACGGAGATGAATTTCTTCGGCGCTTTCACCTTGCTGCCGAAGGCAAACTGGCTCCGTTCATTCTGGTCGTGGAAGGATCGATTCCGAACGAGAACAATAAAAAGGAAGGCTACTGGGCTTCCATGGGCACCGATCCAAAGACCGGGCAGCCGATCACTACCTGCGAGTGGATCGATCGGCTTGCGCCACGGGCCTGGGCGGTGGTGGCGGCGGGAACTTGCGCTACTTATGGCGGCATTCATGCTATGCAAGGGAATCCTACCGGATGCATGGGGCTTGCCGATTATCTGGGGTGGGAATGGAAGTCGATGGCGAACATTCCGATTGTGTGTGTACCGGGATGTCCGGTGCAGCCGGACAACTTCATGGAGACGCTGCTCTATCTTCTTTATATGGCTGCGGGGCGCGCGCCTATGATTCCGCTGGATGAGGCTCTGCGGCCTAAGTGGCTTTTCAGCGCTACCGTTCACGAGGGGTGCGATCGCGGCGGCTACTACGAGCAGGGGGAGTTTGCGGAGGAATATGGATCGCCGCTCTGCATCGTCAAGTTAGGATGCTGGGGGCCGGTGGTGCAGTGCAATGTGGGCAAACGAGGATGGATGGGCGGGATTGGCGGTTGTCCTAATGTGGGGGGAATCTGCATCGGGTGCACCATGCCGGGGTTTCCGGACAAATTCATGCCTTTTATGGACCAGCCTCCCGGGTCGCTGTTGTCATCCAATGCCGTGATGACTTACGGCAGAGCTATTCACGCTTTGCGGCGGTTTACTCAGGCTTCGTTGAATAAGGAGCCGAGCTGGCGGCGGGCGGGGCAAGAGGGTTCGCAAAAAAAGTCCTGAGGTGAGGTTGGTGTCGCGGAGGAGTAACTTGTCTTCGACTTTACCGGGCGTAGGGATCGATAGTCCTTCCTCTGGCGGGAGTGAGCGTGGCCGCGCTGCGCGCGGCTTGGACGGGCGAGGGCGCCCGTCCCCACAGGAGTCGCTCGAATTGGATCCGGCTCAAGCCGAAGAGGTTTTGCTTGGACTGGCGAGCGTGTTTTCCCGTCATCTCGAGTCGGGCACCCGTTTGTTCGCGCTGTCTCCGCAGGCTTTGGACAGCGCGATCAGCGAAGGGCAGTTGCCGAACGTCGAAGCCAGGTATCGCGCCCTGGTGGAGCAGATTCCGGCGGTTGTATTCATGGCTTATCTGGATCGCGGTATTGGTGAGGCCTACGTCAGTCCGCAGATTGAAGCCGCACTGGGGTTCTCGCAGGAAGAGTGGCTGGAGGATCCCGTTCGCTGGTACAGCCATATTCATCCTGACGACAAGGCGCGCTGGAGCGCGGAAGCGGCCGAGATGTTTCTTACCGGCAACCCTTTGCGTTCCGCTTATCGCGTGGTCTCGCGCGAGGGGCGCGTGATCTGGTTTCGTTGCGAAGTCAAGATGATCCGCAAGCCGAACGGCGATCCCTGGTTCATTCACGGGGTGGGTTTTGATATTACCGATCTGAAGCGGACCGAGGAGGCGTTGCAGGAGGAGCGCAATGTCGCCTCCGCGATTCTCGACACTGTTGGCGCGCTGGTGGTGGTGCTGGATCCGGAAGGCCGCATCATCCGGTTCAACCGCGCCTGTGAACAGATGACGGGGTACTCTTTCGCGGAGGTCCGGGGGAAATTTATTTGGGATTTGTTTCTGCTGCGGGAAGAAGGGGCGCGCTTCCGCGGATCGTTCCAAAAGACGCGCGCCGACCAGCGTGCTTATGAATACGAGAGTTGCTGGATGAGCCGGGACGGCAGGCAGAGAACGATTGCGTGGTCTACGACCTTTCTTGCCGGCGCGGGTGAAACTTCTTACATCATCGCTTCGGGCATCGATATCACGGAACGGCAGCGGGCGGAGGTCAAGTTCCGCGGGCTGCTGGAAGCGGCCCCCGACGCGGTGGTGGTGGTCAATCGCGAAGGCAGGATTGTGATCGTGAATGCCCAAGTGGAAAAATTATTCGGCTACCGGCGCGAAGAGCTGCTTGGGCAGTCGCTGGAGTTGCTGGTGCCGCCACGCCTGCGCCAACGGCATCCGGAACACCGCCAGCGTTTTTTTGGAGAGCCGCGGGTGCGTCCCATGGGAGCGGCCGGCGAGGAGCTGTTTGCACTGCATAAGGACGGGCACGAATTCCCGGTGGAAATCAGCCTCAGTCCCTTGGAGACGGAAGAGGGCACATTTGTTTCGAGCGCGATTCGCGATATTACCGAGCGCAAGCACCTGGAGAAAACCATTCTGGACATCAGCGCGCGCGAGCAACGGCGCATTGGGCAGGATTTGCACGACGGTCTGGGACAACACCTGACCGGCATCGCGTTTATGAGCAAAGTGCAGGAACAGAAGCTTGCCGAGAAGGGATTGCCCGAGGCGACTGAAGCGGCGCGGATCGTTGGATTAGTCAACGAGGCGATCAATACTACGCGCGAGCTGGCGCACGGCCTGCATCCGGTGAGCGCGGACGCGACCGGTCTTATGTCGGCACTGAAGCGGTGGGCAGCGGAGGTAGAAAAGTTGTTCCATATTTCCTGCTACCTGCAGATGGATGAACCGGTGCTGATCCACGATGCCAGCATGTCCACACATCTGTATCGGATTGCGCAGGAAGCGGTGAACAATGCGATCAAGCATGGGCGGGCCAAGCACATCGTCCTCAGTCTTTTTTCCGGCAATCTTTTTCCCGGCAGTCTTGTCGCCGGAGAAGAATGCGGAACTTTGAAAATAGAAAACGACGGCGCCTCTCTGCCCGAGGCGTCCGCCAACGACTCAGGTATGGGAATGCAAATCATGAACTATCGAGCGCGCATGATTGGCGGATCGCTCAAGGTGGCGAGCGGCGAAGGTCGCGGTGTCACCATTACTTGTCTGTTTCCACTCGCGAAAGGCAAGAGAGAGATGAAGGTTGCCCCATGATTCCTAGACAGGCGCACAACAGATTCGTTGGTGGAAAGAAAATGGTATTTCTGGTGGACGATCATCCCATTGTGCGGCAGGGGCTTACGCTGCTGATCAATCAGGAAGCCGACCTGACCGTTTGTGGGGAAGCGGAAGAGATGCAGTCGGCCTTGCCCGCGATCCAGGCGGCGAGGCCGGACATTGTTATCGTGGACATATCGCTCAACGGCCCGGATGGATTGGAGTTGCTCAAGAACGTCCGGATCACGTCGCCGCGCCTGCCGGTGCTGGTTCTCTCCATGCATGACGAGTCGATCTATGCGGAGCGGGCGTTGCGAGCGGGGGCCAACGGCTACATCATGAAACAGGAGGCGACCGAGAAGGTGCTGGTGGCCGTGCGTCGCATCCTGAGCGGCGAAATTTATGTAAGCGAGCGGATCGCGAGCAGCATGCTGCAACATTACGTTCGCGGCGCTCACGACGACAGGAATTCGTCGGTTTCCGAACTTACCGACCGCGAATTGGAAGTGTTCCGGCTGATTGGGGAGGGACATGGAACGCGGCAGATTGCGGAGATCCTGCACCTCAGCGTGAAGACGGTGGAGTCGTATCAGGCGCACATCAAAGAGAAACTTTCTTTGCGCAGCGCGCGGGAATTGGTGCAGCATGCGGTCGAGTGGAATATGCGCGAGAAGACAGCGTGACCTGAGTTAGCGAAACAGTGAAAGTTATTTCACATGTAACTTTCTTTCTTGACGGTAACACCCACTAAGGGGACAATGGGTCCGCCTTTGCGAGTAAGCAAGGGTAAAGGGAGTAACCCCCATGAATAGCCCAACTGGAAAGAACGCGATGCGGGTATCAAAGCTAGTGTTAGTGGCGGCAGTATTGTTTTTCGCTATCCCATCTTGGTGCGATGCGATTTTTCCAGATACCGTTACAGGCCTTCACTGTTCGGGTTCCGTATCGTCAAACTATGCTTGCGACGGCAGCGGTGGCTTGTATTTTGGCACCAACCGAATTTTGCTGAGGCCCCTTGTGGGTTTTCGTCAGAACAATTTCTCCGGGTACATTGTTACTTCAAGCTTCACCGGCTCGACG
>JBAVAA010000008.1:0-3416 GCA_049585515.1 Terriglobales bacterium
ACGCCAATCTCGAAGCTACCCTCGCCGCCGGCGATGCGCACGCAACCGGCTTGCCGGACGAATCTGTCGATGCAATTTTCTCCATGGCGCTGATTCATCATCTCGACATAAAACTCGCGCGCCAAGAAATGTGGCGGATTCTGCGTAAAGGCGGCGTGATTATCCTCAAGGAGCCCATCCGATTTTCCAAGGGATATGCCCGGTTACGCAGTTTGCTGCCATTGCGCGAGGACGTCTCGGAATACGAGCATCCGCTGAACCGGGAAGAGCTGGCCCTGATGACCGAGCCTTTCAAGGTGGAGGGAACCCGCTATTTCCGGCTGCCGTTTGTACCGCTGGTCTCCCGCACCGTGCCTTCGAAGAGCGCGGCCGCATGGAGAGCGGACGACTGGTGCATCCGGCATTGGCCTGGATCCGAGCGGTTTGCCTCCGTGGTCGTTGCCAAGCTGCACAAAGATGGAGTCCCGCAGCGGATTGACTGGTAGTCCTCTCTACTCTCGGCGGGCGGGACGCCAGCCGGAAAGCCGCCGGGACGGCGGCGCTATACACACTAAAAGTTCGCGGTGAGGCGTGTAGCTACGCTTCGCGATGGTCCGATGGCATTGCCGGAAAAAAGACCCCCAAAGTCAATGACGTTGAGAACGTCGGTAAGATTCTGACCATCGATCTGAAACCGAATCTTCAGGCGATCCGACTTGTAAACTTCCGCGCCGGCCGAGGCGTTTACCTGAAAGGCGGGATAGATACGCCCGCGCGCGAAGTTAATCCGATCAATGACCTGCTGGCCATATTGTTGGACTTCCTGGGCAATGCATTGAGAAACGGGAATGGTGGGATCGCACTGAAAATCGAATGGCAAGCCGCTGTCGAACTGAACACCGCCCGCTAGCCAGAAGCGGGGATTCACCTGGTAGTGCAGGCGTCCGCGAACCGTGTTGCGCTGATCCTGCGAATCTGGAAAATGGCCGCCGGGCTGCAATCCCTGAGCATCATCGCCCAGAAACAAGCCGCCTGTCACGGGAAACCACGCTTGTCCAAGGGTATAGGAATAGCTCAGGAAGCCCGAAAAACGGTGCCAATCGGGAAGATCGATTTTTGCCTCGGCGCCATAAATGACGGCCTTCTGGAATGCAATCGGAAAACTGATGGTGGTGTTATCGATCTGATCGTCGTCGGCATAGTTGGCCACCAGCCGCCGGAAATAGTTGACGTCTAGCCGGGTCTTTCCGTAGAACACCTTGGTTAACCCCGCTTCGTAGTAGTTGCCTTCGGAGGGTTCGATCGGCAAGCGCAGGAAACTAGATGGGTCGATGGACACAACTGCGTTCGAATTCGAGAGCAGGATGTTTTCAGACGATGGAGTTTGAAAAACTCTGTCGTAGGAGAAATGCACCAGGAGATCGGCGGACGGGAAATAACGTGATATCGAGAAACGCGGATCTACCGCGTGACGATTCAACAAGAGTTGATAGTGGTCCCAGCGCAACCCCGCGCTGATGGTCCAGTTTTTTAGGCGGATGCGATCCTGGACGAAGACCGATTGCTCGAGATCAGGCCGGTTGCCCAGAAAGGTGAAGTCGGGAGGAGTGTCGTCGTCAAATTGGGTTGGATCGGTAATGTGGTAGCGGAAGTTTTCGTTCAGAAAGGTGTTATCCGACTCCAACCCGAATTTCCATTCGTTACGGCCATTGTGGATGGTTGCGGTTCCCTTGAAGTACGCTTCGCGGAAGAAATTTTGCTGGAAGACCTCGATGGGATCCGAATCGGCATTGGAATTGAAATCAATCGCGTTGTCGCGGACCATGGTTCGAAAATCAGCGACCGCATTGGACGAAAAAGTGTGCTGGTAGGAGGCGATTCCGATGGTCTCGATGTTATCGGCGGTTTGGAGCTGGCCGCTGGCCTGCTGCAACTGTTCGTTCGGCAGCTCGTAGCGCGAGATTTCGTGGCGAACGATGAATCGCAAGCGATCTTTTGAGGTGAGGTCGCGTTCGTAATTGATGGAAAAATCGCCCAATGTTCCGCTGTTTGTATAGTTTTGCGGAACCACGGGATTGAGATAGTGGTCCGTCATGCTGCCACTGGCGCTGGCCCCGAATGTATTCGTGCCCCAGGCATACTGCCCTGCGGCGGCGGCCCCGGCCGAATCAAAGCTGCCGCCGGAAAGAACCAGTTGGCCGTGAAAACCCGGCTGTGAATCCTGCAGCGTGTTCACCTCAACCACGCCCCCCATTTTTCGTCCATATTCCGCGGGAATGCCGGCGGTGTAAATGCTCAACGACTGCACGTCGTCGCCGTCAATCGCCGGTCCAAAGCTGGGCGAGCGATTGTCGGTGAGCGGGACGCCATCGACTACGAACTGCGTCTGATACTCGGAGCCGCGCGGATGCAGCACGGCGTTGCCTTCGTACAGCCATCCGGGCTGCGAATTGACCAGATCCTGAATGGAACGGCCAGGAATCGAACTGAGCCGGTTTTCGATGAGATCGGTGCCGACCTGGCTAACCGACCCAGCCTGATCCGGATCGATTAATGTATTGGGCGCGGTCACGGACACGGATTCATTCACCGAAGGCAGTTTGAGCCGGATGGTGTATTCGGTCGGGATCGTGGAATGAATGTCGACGGATGCGGTCATGTCCGCAAAACCAGGCTGCCTGATTTCGAGTTGATAGATGCCGTAAGGCAGGCGCTGCACATTGAGAACGCCCTGATCAGTGGTGGTCAGATCATTTCGATAGTCGTTGGCCTGGCTGACGATCTGAACGGTTGTCCTGACGCTCAGACCGGACGGATCGGTGACCTTGAGGCGCAGTTCGCCACTATTGCTCTGGCCAAACAGGGGCCACGCGCAGAAGAAGAAAATGGCTGCAAATCTGATCATGAAGAATCGGCCCTTATAGTTTAGATGTCCCAGGAAGAGAGAAGGGCAGGCGTTTGGCTCACTGCGGTTACCTTAGGGAAATGTGTGGTGGCAGGGCTTCGCGCCGCCTGACGGGGCAAGCCCCGTGACCAGACCAGCACGGTGATGGTGATCACTATTTCTTGTGAGGTTCGAATTCCCAATTCTGGGCTCGGGACACTTTGATTACGATGGAGAGGCCGTATGGGTTGGAAACACTGCTACAGTAAGAAAGTGCACACCGACGAGCCGGATGTGCAACTGAAATAATTAAGGAGAGAAGGCTCGCTATGCGAATCGCGGTGGTTGGTTCGGGGTATGTAGGGTTGGTAACGGGAGTGTGTTTTGCGGAACTGGGACACGAGGTGGTCCTGGTCGATAACGACGAAAGCAAGATCGCCGCGCTGAAAAGCGGCGTTGTGCCGGTTCATGAACAATTCCTGCCCGAGTTGGTGGCGCGGCATCGGGGAGAGCGGATCAAATTTTCGGGTGACCTGCAGGCGGCCGCGCGGGA
>JBAVAA010000009.1:0-3192 GCA_049585515.1 Terriglobales bacterium
ACAGCTCGAGGGCAAGGACATCTTCTCGCGGCTGGCTTCCGCTCAGGCCCTGCGGTTGGGCGACACCTATGATTTTGTCGTGCCGCAACGCGAACTGAAATATTTCGATCGCGTTACTAAGAAACGAAGCGATCCGAGGGGCCTTTCGTGGCAGTAGCCCGGACCAAAATAAAGTCCATTGGCGCAGCACAGAGCCCGCTGCTCGGTGCGGCCATGTTTTCGCCCGCGGTTCTCTACATCTTGCTGCTTGTCGGCGGACCTTTTCTTCTCGCGATCTTCTATGCGTTCAGCGACGCTCGCATCGGCAATACCGAAATGCATTATGTGGGCCTGGAAAACTTCCGCAGCATCCTGCAAAGCCCCAGTTTTCGAGTTGCCATCCGCAATTCGCTGATCTTTACCATCGGTTCTCAAATCATCGTGCTCATCGGCGCCCATATTCTCGCCATTTCTTTGGAAGAGAAGTTCCGGGGCCGCGGCCTGGTCCGATTTCTGATTCTTCTACCCTGGGTTGCGCCTATCGCCATTGGCGCCATTGGATGGAAATGGATCCTCGATTCAATCTATAGCGTGATCACCTGGGTGCTGGTGGCGGCGCACATTTACAAGCCGTTCAGCGCTCCCATGTGGCTCGGCGAACCCAATCTTGCTATCACTTCCGTCCTTTTAGTCCACAGCTGGCGGCTCTTGCCATTTGCCACCGTCATCCTGCTCGCCGGCCGGACTGCAATCCCAAAGGACATTCCCGAGGCCGCCGCCGTCGATGGCGCCGGTTTCTGGCGCACGGAATTCCAGGTCGTTATTCCGATGATGCGGCCCATCATGAGCGTTGCCGTGCTCTTTGGCTTCATCTTTACCTTCACTGATATGACCGTCGTCTATATCCTCACCGCCGGAGGCCCGTTCGACTCCACGCAGGTTTTGCCCTCCCTGGCTTTTGCGGTGGGTATCCAGGGTAGCGACCTCGCCGCCGGCGCCGCCATCTCGCTCTTCCTTGTGCCTGTGCTGGTAATTATTGCCTATTTCATGCTGCGCGTAGCCAATCGCGCCGAGGTGACGTGATGGCAAGGGCTATCTGGGCGAAGGCTGGAAAAATCCTCGTGATTGCGACCTTTACCATTCTGCTCGCCTTCCCTTTTTATTGGATGTTGATTACCAGCTTCAAGCAAAACGTCGATCTCTACACCGTGGAGAACAACCCTTTTATCTTTAACTCCAAGCCTACCCTGCATCATCTGAAGTTTCTCTTCACCCAAACCCAATTCGTCCGCTGGCTTGGCAACACCGCATTCGTAGGCATCTTTGTCGTCGCCATCACTTTGTTGCTCTCCGTGCCTGCAGCGTATTCACTAGCCAGACTCTCTGGGCGCTGGGGAGAGCGTCTTGGCATCGGCATCTTTCTAACCTACCTCATCCCGCCGACATTGCTTTTCATCCCGCTTTCCAGAGTGGTCGCCTATCTCGGCCTACAGGACTCCGTGTGGGCGCTCATTCTGGTTGACCCCACCTTCACCGTTCCTTTTTCCATCTGGCTTCTGATGGGCTTCTTCAAGTCGATCCCCAAGGAGTTAGAAGACGCCGCCATGGTGGACGGACTTACCCGCTTCGGCGCTTTCGTCAAGTTGGTGATTCCCATCTCCGTCTCGGGAATTCTCACGGTGGTAATTTTCACCTTTACGCTGGTAACTCAGGAATTTGTCTATGCCTTGACCTTCATCTCTTCCGAATCGAATCAGATGATCGGGACGGGAATCCCTATCTTCCTGGTGCGCGGAGATGTCTATTACTGGGGAGCGCTGATGGCCGCGTGCCTGATCGCGAGTCTGCCGATCGCATTCATGTACAACCTGTTCCTGGACCGCTTTATCGCCGGCTTCACGGTAGGCGCCGTCAAGTAAGAGCGCCGCGCGTCAGCACCGGCTCATAACTCGGGGCGCATAGCTAAAACCGATGAGTGCCTGTAGGAACGGGCGCGCCCATTCCAGGGCGACCCGTGACCGGCGCTCGAGCAAAAAACGAAAGGGCACAGCGTTTAGCCGTGCCCTTGATCGAATAAAGATGCGGCCGTTGGCCCTTGGCACAGGCCAGACCGTTGTCCTGCTAGAAGTCGTGGTCTTCCGGCTGGCAGGTGCATGGTTTCCCGCTGAGCAGATAGTCATACTTGCACAGGTTCTCCATCAAAGTTTCTTCGGGCGTGCTCAGGTTCGAATCGGCCGCCAGGGTTTCGGTGACGAAGAAAGGGCCGGACACTACTGGAACGACCGAGTTCCCGGCGGAAAGCGTAACCTTCGTTCCCTGGACATGCGTCATCGACACTCGCAGTCCTGCGATCGGGATGTTGGTGAAATTGGGAGCGCTAGTACCAACAAAAGACGAGATGACCTTGATGACACCACGCGTGTTCACGATGCCTCGGATGGAATTGGCCGTGACATTCAACTTCACGGATTCCGAGAGCACGCCATCTGGCGTGACCAGGCAAGAGCAACACTGCGTCAGTTCTTCGCTGTCGTCGAATACAAAAAAGCCGAGCCTCTTCATGGTCGGAATCCCCCTTGTAACCAAGTGCCTTCGTTGCGCCGTGCACTGGTCTTCGAGCATTCCTTCACCCGCAAGAACTAAAAGTCGAAGTCTTCCGGCTGGCAGGTGCACGGTTTCCCGCTCAGCAGATAGTCGAAATGACACAAGTTCTCGAGCAAAGCCTCTTCCGTCGCGCTGAGATTCGAGTTGGCTGCTTGCGTTTCAGTAACAAAAAACGGGCCCGATACCACGGGAACGACTGAATTCCCCGCGGAGAGCGCGACCTTCGTAGCTTCGACGTGCGTAGCCCAAACGCGCAGTCCCGGATCCGGCGTATTGGGAGAGAAGTTGGTATTGACGTCAGATTCGGTCGAAGACGAAATCACTTTGATGACGCCACGTGAATTGACCACGCCTGTAATGGGATTGGCCGTCAGGTTCAGCTTCACCGATTCCGAGAGCAGTCCGTCGGGCGTGACCGCGCAAGAGCAACACTGCGTCAACTCCTCGCTGTCATCGAACACATAGATGGACGCCCAAAGCGAGTTGGGAGGCAGAAGGCCGCCTTGCACAAACTGGTTGCCTGAGCCATCGTTGATGATGCGCAGGGTTTCATCCGGCGCACCCGCGAGATTCGCTGAATAGTAGGTGGTAAAGTATACGGTATAAGTG
>JBAVAA010000010.1:0-5593 GCA_049585515.1 Terriglobales bacterium
GTTTTTTTTTACGGCAGGGTCCAGATCGGCTGGGAGGGTTGCGCTCTGCTGATTGGTTTTCGGCGCCGTTGACCGCTTTGCGTTTTTCTCGACCGCGGCCAGCAGAGCGTCAAATGCGTCGGCAAAAAGCTTGACGCCGTCGACCGTCAGCTTGTCGGTGACATCCTTCATCACAATGCCAGCGCTCGCCAAATCGGCCATCGTCTTCCGCGCGCCGTCCAGGTTTTCAGTCAAACTCAGGCGCGGCTTGCCATGATCGCGAAAGGCTTCGATCGTTGCGGGAGGAGCGGTATCAACCGTGTCGGGGCCGATCAATTCCTCGACGTAAACAACATCGCGATAATTGGGATTCTTGGTGCTGGTGCTGGCCCAGAGAACGCGTTGGGTTTGCGCACCCTTGGCAGCCAGCGCCTTCCAACGCGGAGCGGCGAAGATGCGCTGGTAGGCTTCGTAAGTCAGTTTGCCGTTGGCGATGGCCACTTTCCCCAGAATCCCTTGCAGCTTCGCCTTGCGGGCTGGGTCGGTTTCGTTCTTGAGCTTTTCGCCTGCGAGTGAGTCAACCAGCGAATCGATCCGGCTGATGAAAAAGCTGGCGACGCTGGCGATCTTGCTCGCATCGCCGCCGCTGGCAGCGAATTTTTCCACGCCGTCGATAAATGCCGCAGCGACTTCTTCGTATACTCCCTGCGCGAAGAGCAGCGTCACGTTGACGTTGATGCCTTCGCTGATCAGTTGGCGAAAGGCGGGAATGCCTTCGGCAGTGCCCGGGACCTTGATCATCACATTGTCGCGGGCCACGGTTTTCCATAGCCGCCGCGCCTCGTCGAGAGTTCCGTTGGTGTCGTGCGAGAGATACGGAGATACTTCAAGGCTGACGTAGCCGTCGCGCTTTTTGGTGCTCTGATATACGGGACGAAGGATGTCGGCTGCGTCCTGAATGTCGCGGATGGCGAGCAGTTCGTAACGGCCCTTGGCGTCGAGGTCGGTGCGGTTGGCGAACGAGTCCAGAAAGTCCTGATACAGGGTCGAGCCTGCGATAGCTTTCTCAAAGATCGCGGGATTCGAGGTCATGCCGCGCAGCCCGTCTTCGGCGATCATGCGCTGCAGTTCGCCGTTTTTCAGCAGATCACGGCGGATATAGTCGAGCCAGAGCGACTGGCCGAAAGTCTGAAGCTGGGTGAGAGGATTGACGGCTTTTGCGGATTCGAGCGTGCCCACTGGATTCATAACATCTCCTAAATTCCCCGTAGAGACGCGGCCTGCCGCGTCTTGACCGCGGTGCCAGAGAGAGACGGGGCAAGCCCCGTCTCTACAGCACCGTCATTTGCCAAGCAGTTCGCGGGCTGCCTGGATCACGGCGTCGGATGTGAAGCCGAACTTCTTCTGCAAATCCTTGAGCGGCGCCGACGCCCCGAAAGTATGCATGCCGATGATGCGTCCCGCGGTTCCGGTGTATTTCGCCCAACCGAAGGTCGAAGCCATCTCAACTGCAACTCGTGCGGTAACGTCGGGTGGAAGCACCTGATCGCGGTAATTCTGGTCTTGACGCTCGAACAAATCCCACGACGGCATGCTGACGACGCGCGCCCGAATGCCTTCCGCTTTGAGTTTCTCGTAGGCGTCGATGCAGAGATAGACTTCGCTGCCCGTAGCGATAAGAATGACCTGCGGCTTGCCACCCTCGGCGTCGGCCAGAATGTAAGCGCCGCGAGCCACGCCCGATGCGGATGCGTATTTCGTGCGATCGAAGGTCGGCAGAGCCTGCCGAGTCAGGACCAAGGCCACCGGCTCCTTCTGCTGCTTCATGATTATCTTCCACGCTTCGATGACCTCATTGGCATCGGCCGGGCGCAGCGTCATCAACCCGGGAACCGCTCGCAGCGTGATCAGTTGTTCGATCGGTTGGTGGGTCGGCCCGTCCTCGCCGACTCCGATGGAATCATGGGTGAAGATCCAGATCGATGGGATCTCCATGACGGCTGAAAGACGGATCGGCATCTTCATATAGTCGCTGAAGATGAGGAAGGTCGAGCCATAGGTGCGAAGCTTCGACAGCACCATGCCGTTTACGATCGCGCCCATCGCGTGCTCGCGAATTCCGAAGTGGAAGTTGCGGGCGTGGTAATGGCCGGCTTCGAAATCGCCTGCGCCATCGAAGGTAAGCCGAGTCTTGGTCGAGGGATACAAATCGGCCGAGCCGCCCATTAGCCAGGGATCATTCTTAGCAATCGCGTTCAGCACTTTGGCGGAGGAATCGCGAGTCGCAAGTCCCTTCGCATCGGCCGCAAATATGGGGAGCTCCCTGTCCCATCCATCCGCCGGCTGGTAGCGCAGCATGCGTTCATATTGAGCGGCCAAATCCGGGTATTGCGCCTTGTACTTTGCGAATAGCGCGTTCCACTGGCTGCTCAATTGTTTTCCGCGCTTGCCCATGACATCGCGAAAGTTTTCGCGCACGCCGTCGGGCACCAGGAACTTGGCGTCTTCCGGCCAGCCATAGAATCGCTTCGTAAGCTTAACTTCTTCTTCGCCGAGCGCTTCGCCGTGAGCTTCTCTGGTGTCCTGCCGGTGGGGTGAGCCGTAGCCGATGTGGCTATCGACGATAATCAACTTGGGACGATCGGTCACGCCGAGCGCACGCTCGTAGGCCGCAGCCAATGCTGCCAGGTCGTTGGCGTCATGAACGTGCGAGACAACCCAACCGTAAGCCGCGAAGCGTCCGGCAACATTTTCATCAAAAGCAAGATCGGTGTCGCCCTCGATGGTGATGTGGTTGTTGTCGTAAATCCAGCAGAGGTTTGAGAGCTTCAGATGGCCGGCGATCGACGCAGCTTCGCCGGAAATTCCCTCCATCATGTCGCCGTCGCCGCAGAACACCCACATGTTGTAATTGAACAGCTCGAACCCCGGACGATTGAAATAAGTCGCGAGCCAACGCTCGGCGATCGCCATGCCCACGCTGTTGGCAACGCCCTGACCGAGCGGCCCGGTGGTGGTCTCCACGCCCGTGGTCAAGCCGTATTCAGGATGGCCGGGAGTTTTGCTGCCGAGCTGTCGGAAATTCTTGATCTCATCCAGCGTCAATGCCGGCGTCGCGAGGATTTTGCCCTCGGGACTGACTTCCTTCACGCCTGCCAGATAAATCAGGGAATAGAGCAGCATGGAAGCGTGTCCGTTGGAGAGCACGAAACGGTCGCGGTTTGGCCAGACCGGGTCTTCCGGGTCGTAGCGCAAAAACTGCTGCCACAGACAGTAGGCGACCGGGGCCAGCGCCATCGGTGTTCCAGGATGGCCGGAATTCGCCTTCTGCACGGCGTCCATCGAAAGAGTGCGAATGGTGTTGATACACAACTGATCGAGTTGCGTACCGGTGGTGGCGACAGACTGGTCACTGACTGCCATTAGTTCTCTCCTCGCCAAACGGCCTGCATTAGCCCCACACTGAATTAGATGAATCCAGCGCCCGATGGATACAGCCCTGCCGATTGGTCAAGTTTACATCCGGTTCGGGAACAAAACGAGGCGGCAGAAGACTAGCGTGAAATTTTACACCCAAAAAAGGAATCTGGAGGACGCGGAGCCTTCAGGTTAGAAAAATCTTATCCTGGCTGATTTTGTGTTGCAGGGTGGCGGCCAGTTGATCCACGTCTGGGGCGGAAAGATGCATCAGATCAGGCTCGAGGATAGGGATGCGGTTGGTTCCGACCGCGTCCCGGCGCACCTGGATCAGCAAAGCCTGCAGCACTTGCGGATCGTATTTTTCCGGCGTTACGCGGATCAATTCCTGAAGCGCGGCTCCTACGGGCAGGCGTTGGCGGTAGGGCCGTTCGCTGGTCATGGCATCGAAGGTGTCGGCCAGGGCTATGATGCGCACCGCTTGCGGCATCTCGCTGCCGTGCAAGCCATCGGGATATCCCGAGCCATCGCCGCGTTCATGATGCCAACGCACGATTTCCGGAATTTGCGGCCACGGGAACTGCACATGGCGGACGATCTGATGGCCAACCACGGTATGGTCCTGCATCTCGCGGGACTCCTCCGGGTCGAGTCTGGAAGCCTTTTCGAACAGCCGCTTATCGACCGCAACCTTGCCGATGTCGTGCAGATAGCCCGCCGACCGCAGCGACGCCACATCGTTCGGGTCCATGCCGAGAGCTTCGCCGATCGACTGTGCGTAGCGGCCCACGCGCAGCGAGTGCCCATGAATGTTGACGTGTTTGACGTCGATGGCGGTGGCGAAAGCCTCGAGCGCGTTGTCGTAGAAGCCGTGCAGCGAGGCCAGCAGCCGCAGGTTTTCCGAAACCCGTTGTGCTAATGTCTGCCCGAGAGTGTGATTCTGGACGGCCAGCGCCACGTAGTGGCTGAGCAGTTCAAAGGCGTCGAGCGCGTCTTCCTCGTACAGCGCATCGCCTTCGCGCCGTCCGAGGACAATCGCTCCGACGAGCTTTCCCCGCACTTTGAGAGGGCAAATGCATTTGAAGAGTTCGGGCGCGACGTTGCCATTCGAACTGAGAAAAACATCGTAGGTGGAACTATTGAGCAGCACCGGACCGGCGGCTGCAGTCAGGGTGTGGACGTGGCGCGGGAGCAGAGGGATTACCGACGGTTCCGGCAGGAGCGCGAACCCCTGGGCATCGACGGAGGTCAACATGGAAGGCCGCTCGCCCAAAGAAAACAACACGGCCTCACGCGCGCCGGCCGCTTCCATTACGGCCGTCAGCATGGTGTGAGCAGTCTGACTGAAATCGCGGTCCGCCGTAAGTTCGGGACCCAAATCCGCCAGCGCTTCAACTGTTCTTAACAGCTTTTTGAGATTGGTTCCCTGCAATGCCACGTGCGGAGGCGCATGCGAGAAACCAGAGCCCCATCAGCGTAGCATCGTGCCCGCGCTGCGATTATTGGTTAGTTTGGTGCCAGAGAAAGAACGATTGAGGCATTGATTCACTGAGATATTGGATCATTGCACCCCTGATAACGAATTTTCAATGGTTCAATCACTCTTTCAATGGTTCAATCACTCAATGACTCAACAATTCAATGCCTCGATGCCCTTGACTTCCCTTGACAGGCGGGCAAAGTTGCCTCATACTTCGGCGCAATCACACCAGCCGCAGGCGTTCTGCCGCTTTTGTCCGGCAATTTGCCGACCGAGAGAGAGCCGTGGCTGTGCCGCAATCCGATCCGTATCGTTCGGTCAAAATCACTGATGCACTGGATCGCGCTCATTTACATGAAACGTCCTCCGCTCCTGCTGTTCACATCGGTGAGAGTCCCGACGAGAGGCCGTTGTTATCATCCCTGAAAGAGCTCATTGCAGCCGGGCACCATCCCCTGGAGCCAATCCTTCAGACCATCACGGATGTCGCTCGACAGCTCACGGGCGCTTCCGGAGCCGCACTGGCGATGTGGAAAGACGGCGCCATGGTGTGCCGGGCCCGGAGTGGCGAAATGGCGCCTGTTCTTGGCGCGCAACTGAGCGCTAAGACTGGGATCTCGGGCGAGTGCTTCCGCGCCGGGAAAATCCAACATTGCGCCGATACTGAAAATGATCCACTTGTCGATCTGGATGTTTGCCGCAGCCTCGGGTTGCGTT
>JBAVAA010000011.1:0-6060 GCA_049585515.1 Terriglobales bacterium
TTTCTCAGCGAGATTCTGGTCGGCCAATTTGTTCATCGACGAAATGAAGGGTTCGACGCTATCGACCGACTCGAAGCAGTAGCGGTCGGCCTGCCGCTCGTTGAAGCGCGAGTAGGCGTTGAGCGCAGGCATCAGCAAGAAAGAGAGCACGGTCGAGACCAGAATCAGCAACGGCAGATTGGCGAAATCCGACATTGTTTCAAACATGTTGCGGCGGTCGACGGCGTAGCGTAGAACTTGGTCGGCCAGCCAAAAGCCTAACAGCGTGATTCCAGCCTGCACGAAAATACTTTTTAGAATGTGCCGGTTCACGTGATGGCCGAGTTCGTGCGCGAGTACGGCTTCAATCTCATCGTCAGAATAGTTATCGAGTAAAGTGTCGGCGAGAATGATGCGGCGGGTTGCGCCTAGTCCGGTCAGCGCGGCATTGGCCTTCTTGCTTTTCTCGGAAAGATGCCACTTGTAAACGCCGCGCACGCGCGTACCGGCGCGCTCGCTGAGCACGATGAGCCGGCGCTTGAGTTCGTCGTTTTCGAGCGGCTCAAATTTGTAGAAAATCGGAAAAAGCACAACCGGTGCAAGTTGCGCGAGCAATACAAAGAGTCCGAGGAAGACGGCCCACGCGACCAGCCACCAGTGCTGCGGCGTCTCGCGAATAAGCAGGTAGAGCAACTCGACCACAATCGTGGCCAGCAACAGGCCGATCAGAAAACTCTTGAACTCGTCCCAAAGCCAGGAGGGGAACCGCTGGTTCGAAAGGTTGTAGCGGTGTTCCAGGCGAAAGCCGTAATAATCGAGCGGAGTGCCAACCGCTTTGCTGATCAGCATCAGCATCAACACGTAGAGGAAAACGGCGAAAGAATAATTCTGCGAAGCGCCGCGCTCGGCCAGATCGCGGAGAGTCCCGGACCATCCTGCAGCGAGAAGCACGACGAGCAGAGCGAGTCCGATCGCAAAGTCGCCGATGCCCAGCCAGCGCTTGATGCGGTTGTAACGGCGCGCGTCCGGCGAATCGGCGCCAACGGGTGTGATTTCCGCAGTGGCCATATCTCGAGATTGTTATTATCCCATCGCGTTCAGGCGCTGGCTAGGACGCGAAAGTGCGCTTTGTCCTTGGCCTTTAGCTGCTGGCCCCTTGCTTTTCGGCGTCGGGTTCAATCCTGACGTACGAATCTTTCGCCGGCTTCAAGAATTTCTTCAACTAGCTCGGGGGTAGCCGCTTCAACATAGCAGCGCAGCATTCGTTCGGTGCCGGAGGCGCGGAACAATACCCAGGCATCGGCGCCGTTGCCGTGTTTGGGAGCATCGAGGTAGCACTTTTCACCGTCGCGATTCTCTTTGCGCAGTATGGAATAAGCGCCGATCTTCGTCGTCCGCTTATCGGCGGCCCGGCGGATGGCGCTGTTCTTGATCTCATCGGAAATGTGCAGATCGCGGCGGCCGTAATAGTGCGCGCCGAATTCGCGCTGCAAATCGGCAACCAACTGGCCGAGCGGCTTCTTCTCTTCCGCCATGACATTGGCCAGCAGAAGCGCGTTGAGGATGCCGTCGCGTTCGGGAAGAAAGCGGCTGTAGCCGATGCCGCCCGATTCTTCTCCGCCAATCAGAATTTCGTGCTCCATCATGAGGTCGGCAATGTACTTGAAGCCGATGGAAGTCTCGTGCAGCTTGCGTCCATATTTGGCGGCGATGCGGTCCATCATGCCGGTGGTGTTGAAGGCGCGCACCACATCCCCCGGCCACTTTTTGCGCGCCAACAGCCAGTTCGCCAGAACGGACATGCACTTGTGCGAATCGACAAAGCTGCCATCCTCAGCCACGGCGCCGATGCGGTCGGCATCGCCGTCGGTAACCAGGCCGGCGTGGCATTTCTCCTTCATCACGGTTTCCTGCAGCTGCGCAACGTGCGGCAGGATCGGCTCGGGATTGATGCCCGGGAATAGCGGATTCACCTCCTGCCGGATTGCCACATAGCGGATGCCGTGCGCATCGAATATTTTCGGAAGAACGCCACGCCCGGAGCCATACATCGAGTCGATGGCGAACTTGAAATTTGCCTGCCGGATGAGATCGAGATCCGCAAACGCTGAAACCGCTTCGACATAGGCAGGCTTGAGGTCTACCTCTTCGACTCGAGCGGGTGCCCCACTGACTCCAGGGGGTGCCCCACTCTTGCGCGTTTTGTGCGCAAGGGTGGGAGCCGGGTCCGAGAGTAATGTTTCAGCGCCCAACTCGTCCTCAATCGACTTCATGATCGCAGGCGTAGCCGAGCCTCCAAACTTCGCTTTGAACTTCACGCCATTCCAATTCCACGGATTGTGGCTGGAGGTGACCATGACTCCGCCCGCTGCGCCCAGTTTCTTGACGTTGTAAGAGACCGCGGGAGTGGGCACGTAGTCGTTGGCCAGCCACACTGGGATGCCAGCAGCGGCAATCACTTCAGCGACGGCCCGAGCAGCGCGGTCCGAAAGAAAGCGAGTGTCGTACCCAATGACCACACCGCGAGCAGGATCCTCATTCTTGAGCACGTAACGGGAGATTGCGGAGGCAACGTGGCGCACGTTATCGAAAGTAAAATCGTCGGCGATCAAGCCGCGCCAGCCGTCGGTACCGAATTTGATTTGGGTCGGCATAGGTTCTAAGGGTTTCGAACAAGGGCAGGCGACCTGTAGATCCTACTTTTCCCCGCCAGCCTCGGCACTTTCCACCCAGCCAGCTTCAGAGTTGAGTTATAGGAGACCTTTTTCCACCCGCCTTGGGCCTCGTAGTCGCACCGAAATTGCCAAGACAGCCAACCGCTACGGTAAATGATTCGAGTGTTGTGGGTCAGCAATTTCTCAACTGTCTCGCAGAAGTGTTTATCCAGCATCTCCGTCGAGCCGCTATAGTCGGCGTCTTCAAACGGCACGTACCAAAAATAGTTGCAATCTTCTCCTGCTTCGATTAGTCGGGCCCCGATCTGCCTTTCTGGGAGAATCCACAACTCGAAAAAATATTCAGCGTCGACCGCTGCCGGAAGTTCGATCCGAGTGCTCCGGATGCGCCCATCGCCTTGCGATACCGGCTGAACGA
Source organism: Terriglobales bacterium (assembly GCA_049585515.1). Lineage (GTDB taxonomy): Bacteria > Acidobacteriota > Terriglobia > Terriglobales > Acidobacteriaceae > Acidiflorens. The sequence continues at coordinate 3,073 of JBAVAA010000011.1, forward strand.
CAAAGTCTGGAAGCAGGCGATTCAACGCCGCGATGATCTTTTCCACATTTCGCTCCAACCATCGGATCACTGCTATGTAAGCCTCTTCAACTTCTTCTCGTCTAAGTGTTTCACCACTTTGCCGACATCCTGCGACTCGTCTAGCGTAGTCACGAGCAGGGCATCTTCGGTTTCGACAATCACCAGGTTGCTTACGCCGACGAGGGCTACAAATTTCCCTGGGGCATGAACATAGTTGTTTGTTGCATTCAGCGCAAAAATACCAGACGCCGAAACCCGGCTCCGGTCGCCCGGTTTCACCTTCGCCGCGTGGTGCTCGTGCAACGCAGTCCAGGAGCCGAGGTCCTTCCATCCAAAGTCGGAGGGCAGGCAGAAGATACGGGACTCGGCCTCTCCCTTGGCCGAGCGGGGTTCAAGGATCGCATAGTCGACGCTGATGTTGTCGCATTTCGGATAGAGTTTTCGAAAAGTTTCCGCGAATCGGCGCGTGCCATAGGAAGCGGCAATCTTTTCGAGAAGCGCCGCCGTCTTCGGAAGATGCTCGCGCAGCGCATTGGCGATCGTATCGGCGCGCCAGAGAAACATGCCACTGTTCCAGAAATAGTTTCCGGCGTCGAGAAATCGCCGGGCCGTGGCGAGATCGGGCTTCTCGGTGAAGCGGCGCACGCGCAATGAGGGTGACAATGAGGAAGTAGCCTCGCGATCCGCGGTGCCCACCTCAATATAGCCATAGCCGGTTTCGGGTCGATTCGGGCGGATGCCGAGCACAACAATGTTCTCTCCCGCAGCGGCGATCTCGATGCCACGGCTGAGCGTGGCGCGATATTCCGCGGGGTCGGCGATGACGTGGTCGGAGGGGAACATGCCCAGTACGGCATCGGGATCGTGACGCAGCAAAAGAAACGCTGCTAAACCAATGGCGGGTGCCGTGTTGCGTCCGGCGGGCTCGGCAATGATTTGCTTGGGCAGCAGCTTTGGAAGCTGATGCAGGATCGCGGAGCGCAGATCGCTGTTCGTCACGATCCAGAAGCGGCGGGGAGCGGCCACGGGCGCAAGGCGCGCGACCGTCTGCTGGATCATGGTCTGCTTGCCGTCGAGCGCCAACAGTTGCTTGGCGCGGCGCTTGCGGCTCAGCGGCCAGAAGCGCGTGCCTCGGCCGCCAGCCAGAATCACAGGATAGAAATGAGGATTTTTCTGCACTTGAATAGAAAGCCTAACACTTGCGCTGCGGGCCGCGAAAGGTTGGTGGAGCACCGGGCGTCCCCGCCCGGCGGATGGGCGAGACGCCCGCCCCTCCTCTGTATGATTCACATCCGCGTGGAGGGTTCCGGAACAGTGCTTGCGGGAACACAGGCTTTCAGAAACTCCAATTGCCACTGCGGACGAACGGTGAGGCTTTGCAAACTAGCCGGAATCACGACCGCATCGCCCTTCGCCAGAGTCACCGGATCGCGGCCCTGCGCCTCGACGACCCCACAGCCCTCAATGGCGACCAGAATCTGAGCGGAGGTCTTACCGGAATTGTCTTTCTCGAACTCGGCCAACTCATTTGAGAAATCCTGAGGCTCTTTCAATTCGAACAGGTCCACCGTAAAGTAAGGCGCCGAAATCATTGAAGACCGCCGATTCTTACCGCCACCGCTATTCCCGTAATTGATAGCAACCGGCGCAGGGCGGATTACTTTGCCAGAGGCGCTACGCTCTTTGACGGATGCGAGCCCTCGCTCCAGATGCAGCAGGCGCGGGCGTCCGTAATCGTAGAGACGATACGTAGTGTCGGATTGCTGCTGCGTCTCCAGTAAGACGGCCCCGGGTCCAATCGTATGCACCGTACCGCCGGCGACGTAAACCATCTCGCCCTGATAGATGTTGACCCAGTTGAGCAATTCTTCGGCGTTCTGGTCATGGATGGCTTGCTCAAGTTGAGCGCGCGTAACGCCCGGTTTCAGTCCGAGAGCGATTCGCGATCCGGGCTTAGCATGGGCCACATACCAGCATTCGGTCTTGCCCCAGGGCTCGCCGAAGCGCCGCGCGGTGGCGTCGTCCGGGTGCACTTGAACAGAAAGTTTTTCTTCAGGAAACAGAAACTTCAGCAGCAACGGAAAGCGCCGCGGGTCAGGTGCGGCTGTCCCGACGAGTTCGGACCCGAACTCTTTGCTCAAGTCTGCGAGTGATCGTTTCGCCAAAGGACCATTCACGACTATGCAGTTGTCGCCGGTTAGCCAGGCTTCTCCAATGCGTTCGTTGAATTTGTGATTGGGATAAATGGCGGAGAGATCGAGCGTGCCCCAGGGGCGCGGGTCGAAGGCTGGCGACATCAGGAGCGGGTAGAGTTGGGTCATGCGCAGCTGTGCGTGCGTGCTCCTAATCGACAATTCATACTTTGTGTGGCGATTTATGAAGCACGACGCTACAGCCCGCCAAAGAACTTCCGCATGCGCTCCAGCCCACGGTCGAGTTCGGCCACCGAAGTAGCATAAGACACGCGGATGTGCTCCTTGGTGCCGAAACCTTCTCCGGGGACGGTAGCGACGTGCACCTCGCGCAGAAGTTTGCCGCCGACATCAGAGGCCGAGTTTATTCCACTGCGCCCAAAAAATTTGGAGACATTCGGATAGGCGTAAAACGCTCCTTCCGGCATCGTGCATTTCACACCGGGGATGGAGCGCAGTCCCTTCACAATGTGATCGCGGAGCTTAATGTATTCCAAGCGCATGTCTTCCACGCACTGTTGCGGGCCTTTCAGCGCCGCGACCCCGGCCTTCTGCACAATCGAGGTAGGGTTCGACGTGGACTGGCTCTGCAGTTTCTGTACGGCCGTGACAATCGCCGCCGGCCCCAGAGTGAAACCGAGACGCCATCCGGTCATGGCGTAAGTCTTCGAAAGCGATCCAACCACTAGAAAGCGGTCGCGGAACTCGCGCAGGGAGCCCACAGAAAAGCGCTTGCCCGTGTAGTTCAGATAGACATAGCACTCGTCGGAAATCA
>JBAVAA010000012.1:0-2442 GCA_049585515.1 Terriglobales bacterium
GGAGGTGTTCGTACGGCTGTATGAAGAGGGATTGATTTATCGCGGGAAGTACATTGTAAATTGGTGTCCGCGATGCGAGACGGCGATTTCGGATCTGGAGGTGAAGCACGAAGAGGTGGCGGGGAAGCTTTGGGAGATTCGGTATCCGGTGGTGGGAACGAAGCCAGGGGCGGATGAATTTATTACCGTCGCTACGACTCGTCCGGAGACGATGCTGGGTGATACCGCCGTTGCGGTGAATGCGGCGGATGAACGCTATGCGCACTTGCACGGGAAGTCGGTGCTGCTGCCGCTGATGAAGCGGGAGATTCCCATCATTCTGGATGAGATCGCCAAGCCGGAGTTTGGGACGGGGGCGGTGAAGATAACTCCCGCGCATGATCCGAATGACTTTGAGGCGGGGAAGCGGCATAACCTGCCGCAGATCGATGTGATGGATCTGCACGCGCGCATGAATGAGAACGCCGGGCCTTATAAGGGGCTCGACCGTTATGCGGCGCGCGAGGCGGTGCTGGCCGATCTTCGCGAACAGGGTTTTCTGGTGGCGGAGAAAGACTACACCGTGCCTTTAGGAAAGTGCGATCGTTGCGGGACCGTCGTCGAGCCGCGTCTGTCAGAGCAGTGGTTTGTGAAGATTGCGCCTTTGGCTCAGAAGGCAATTGCGGCGGTGGAGTCGGGCGAGATCACGATTACTCCGGAGAATTATAAGCAGATTTATTTGAACTGGATGTACAACATCCACGACTGGACGATTTCGCGCCAACTGTGGTGGGGGCACCGGATTCCGGTTTGGCACTGCAGCAACTGTCAACATGTGATTGTGGCGCGGGAGACGCCGGCGACGTGTTCGAACTGCGGGAGCGCGAAGCTGGAGCAGGATACGGACGTGCTTGACACATGGTTCTCGTCGGGGCTGCTGCCGTTTACTACTTTGGGATGGCCGGAGAAGACTCGGGATTTGGACGTGTTTTATCCGACTACTTTGCTGATCACGGCTTACGAGATTCTGTTCTTCTGGGTGGCGCGCATGATCATGTTTGGCTGCCACTTCATGGCGGGACATCAGCAGGACGCTGGGATGAAGAAGGCTAGCGGCTGGGGGGATAGAAAGGACGATAGCGTTCCGTTTCGCAATGTTTATATTCATGCGCTGGTGCGCGACGCCGAGCGGCAGAAGATGTCGAAGACCAAGGGGAACGTGCTCGATCCGATTCAGGTGATTGAGCAGTATGGGACAGATGCTACGCGGTTTACTTTGGCGTCGATGGCGGCGCCGGGGACCGATATCGCGTTCAGCGAGAGCCGGACGGCGGGGTATCGGAATTTTGCCAATAAGATATGGAACGCGGCGCGGTTCATGTTCATGAACGTGGATCGGATTGATGGGATTGATGCAGGTCTGCGGCCCACCGATGGCCGTGTGGCGGCGGGGCTTCGACCCGCCCTAGACGGGGCAAAGCCCCGTCACCACACCGGTGTTGCCGGTTTTCAGACTATCTTGCTCGAAGACCGTTGGATTCTTTCTCGTTTCAATCGCGCAGCGAAGGATGTGAATGATTCTCTCCAAACTTATCGTTTCGATGAGGCGGCGAATCGGATCTACGATTTTTTCTGGGCCGAGATTTGCGACTGGTATCTGGAGCTGATTAAACCGCGGTTGAACTTCGAGGAGGGTGCCGACACAGAACCGGCGCGAGTTGCATGCGCGAACTTAGTCAGCCTGTTCGAGGCTTCGCTGCGGTTGTTACATCCGGTGATGCCGTTTATCACAGAAGAAATCTGGCATGCGATCTACGATGGGGCGCCTCCGCTGAAGTCGATTGCGCTGGCGGCTTATCCGGCGGCGGATGAAAAGCAGATCGACTTAAGCGCCGAGACAGAGATGGCGATTCTGCAGGATCTGATTGTCAGCGTGCGCAATCTGCGGGCGGAATTGAAAGTCGAGCCTAAGGTTAAGGTGCCGATCGAGGTATTTGCCCACGAACCGGAGATTCGCGCGATGCTCGAAAAGAATCTGGGCGCGGTTCTGCTTGATCGTCCGGCAAATGTAGAGAAGATCACTTTTGCGGAACGCTCGCTCGAAAAACTGCCCGGAGCGCGCAGCACGTCGCGGTTCGATGTGCACGTGGTCTACGAGAAGAAGATTGACGTCGCGGCCGAACGAGAGCGTTTGGCAAAGGAACGGGAGAAAATTGAGAAGCAATTGGCGAGTGCTCAAAGCCGCCTTGGCGACGAGCAATTTCTGGGAAAGGCTCCGGCTCATGTTGTGGAGGGATTGCGCAAACAAGTTGAGGAATCGACGGTTTTGCGGGAGAAGATTCTCACCCAGTTGAAGGAATTGGAGTAGGAGCCGCAGACTGCTTCGCTATCTTTCTGTGAAGCCGACCAGGTTATAGGGGTCGCGAACATTGCGGCTCTTCGAGCCGCTGGACAGCCGAGGGC
>JBAVAA010000013.1:0-9668 GCA_049585515.1 Terriglobales bacterium
CCATAAACTTTCAGACCGGTTGGGGCACCAACATAACCAAAGTCGCCGGACCTATTCCCAATCCGCCAGTAGTCCCGCCGCTCTTCGAGGGCTTTGAATTCGGCGCAGGCGGCGGCAGCAGTGACTACTTCGCGCTGCCATCGTACCAAGCCAGCCTGGGCGGCAGCTCCAGGCTCGTTCCTGACATCGCCATGGTGGCGGATCCTTACACTGGCGTCGAGGTGATTGATACCGAAGGAGAAACTTTCATCGAGGTGGTTGGCGGAACCAGCCTCGCGTGTCCGACGTTCTCAGGCATCTGGGCTATCGCCAATCAGGCTGCCGGAGGATTTATCGGCCAGGCCGCTCCGCTTCTTTACGGTTTGCCTGTCGGTGCCATCACCGACATACTCGCCGTAACCGGGCCTGACAACGTGACTGGCCATACGCTCGTTGCGCACACGCCAGTCGTTAACTACACTGCTGCCGAACTGGTGCCCCCGTTGGAGAACACCACGGAATTTGTGAGCGCGCTGTACAACTCTCCAAGGTCAAGCAGTTGGTATGTTCTCGGCTTCGGTCTCGACAGTTCGCTGACGACCGGGCCGGGATGGGACAACGTCACCGGACTGGGCACGCCGAACGGCGCGACCTTCATCCAGGATGTAGTTGCGGCGTTGCCATAAACGAGCAACTACGTAAGCCATCAACTGAACGAAGTATAGAAAACAGCAGGCCGGCGCAATGTCGGCCTGCAGTTTTCGGCCGCTCCGATCGCCAATACTCCTTCCGGGCATTACCAACGTAACCGCACGCTCTCTCTTCTTCTGCTATACTGCTGTTAACGCTTTTGCTACGGTTTGCTCGTTAAGCGGGGATCCCGAATGGATCCGCACCACCTCCGCATTTCCTGCCCGCCGTGTTTCCAGCGCCAATTTCATTGCGAGCGGCATGCGAACTCTCGACACTGTGTTTGAGAATCTACTAGGCCCCTCCAGAAAGAAAACCATCGAATGACAACGTTTACAGAACTGCCCCTGTCTGCTGCCTTGCAGCAAAAACTGGCGGCAGCTCAATTCATCACCCTCACACCCATCCAGGCGTGCGCCATTGCCCCTGCCCTTGAAGGCAAAGATGTAATCGGCACCGCCCAAACCGGCACCGGCAAGACGCTCGCGTTTCTGATTCCAATCATCGAAATGCTGCGGGCTGAGTCCTCGAAGCACGAATCGTCCAAGCATGAACTATCGAAGGGCGAATCAGCGAAGGCCGAATCCGCCAAGCAGGTCAGAGCTCTTGTCCTGTTGCCCACTCGCGAACTGGCCATGCAGGTTCACGAGCAATATGAACAATTGCGCGAAAAAAACATGCCCAAGGCGGCCCTGGTAATCGGCGGCGTCTCTGAGAAGTCCCAGATCCAGACCCTTCGCTCCGGCTGCGAATTTGTGATCGCTACCCCCGGACGCCTGCAGGATTTCATCACCCGCAAATTCGCCGACCTGCGGCACGTCAAGATTCTGGTGCTCGACGAAGCCGACCGCATGCTGGATATGGGTTTTCTTCCGGCCATCCGTCGCATCCTGCAAATTCTTCCGCAGCGCCGGCAGACACTCTGTTACTCCGCCACGATGGAGCAGTCGGTGGCATCGTTGGTGGACGACTACACCCGCGATGCGGTGCGAGTTGCACTGGGCTCGGTTCTGAAGCCTGCTGAAAGCGTGCGGCTCGAGGCCTACGAAGTGCGAGCTGCCGACAAACTGGATGTGCTCCGGCAGTTGCTCTATGAGGAAAAAGGCCAGACGCTAATCTTCTCGCGCACCAAACGCGGCACGCAACGGCTCGCCCAGGAACTCGACCGGGACGGCTTTTCGGTCGCCATGATTCACGGCGATCGCACCCAGTCGCAACGCAATTCCGCGTTGAGCGGTTTTCAGGAAGGCCGCTATCAGATACTGGTCGCGACCGACGTGGCCTCTCGAGGCCTGCACGTGGATGACGTAGCCCACGTGATCAACTACGACCTGCCCAAGATGGCGGAAGATTTCATTCACCGCGTCGGACGCACCGGCCGGGCGGGATTGCAGGGCCGCGCCTCCACGCTGTTTACAGCCGCGGAGAATCTGGCGCTGCGCGACATCGAGCGAACGCTGAAGCTGCGCATCGAACGCAAGCAGGTGAATGCCTCAGCCAGCGAACAGCCCAAGCGCCTGGTCCAGAACACGCTCCCATCGCGCACGTTGACCGCCTTGCCGGGTGAGGTGTTCGTTTAAAGCGGTTCGTTTAAAGAGAGAACTAAGCAGGGTGGGTTTTCATTGAAAACAAGTTCGCCGGAGCGTTGCCGCTCCGGCGAGTCTTCTTACGGCCATCGAGTTATCGCCATCTAGTGGTTAACGGCCTTGGGCCCTGGGGCAAGGGGTAGCTCGATCGGACCGGTTTCGTCGTCGGCTCCGATGCGGAACAGCGCCGCCTGGGCTTCAGCTAGTTCGCGCATCTCGCGCAATTCGTCCTGTTCGTCCACCACCCCGCCGCCTGGCTTCTCCTCTTTTCGCTGCGTTCTGCGCTCATTCTTGTCGCGCTGTTTTTGTTGACGTGCTTGCTCTTTCTGGCGCTTGGTGAAGGTGGATCGGCCTCGTGGCATACAAAATCTCCGTGTATCCCTATTTTTAATATTATGGCCGACTACAGGGAAAGCTCTGTAGGGTTGGCCCTGCTGGTCCTGGAATAAACTTCGGGAGTGAACCGGTTAGATTGGCGCACTTCTCTTCGTTCCAAGTCTTAACCATATTATAACCTCGATCGGGCCAATGACGCATCGGGAGTTCTCAGTTCCAGTTCTCGACTAAAGAGTTTGCTGAAAGGCTCTTGCGCGCGTCACAGTCACCCTCAGGGGCTAGAGCCAACGTTGATTTGGCCGACTTGCGGCGCCGGTCAAAGAGTGTACGCTTGGACTCAGTCGTCCCTCCGGGACTTGAGTCGGCTCTCCCACTTTACCCAGCGCTAAAGCGCTGGGCTAAGATAGTGTCGCCCCCTCCGGGGCGGGATTCTGGGGCATTCCTTTCCACGGGGTTGGCTGAAAGCTAGTTCTCACGCACACACTCAAAGCCGCGCCCTTTCAAAACAAGATCGAAAGGCGAGTTTTTCAGCAAACTGTAAAGCCCACACGTTCGCGATTTTTCTGAGAACTGGAAACTGAGAACTGGGAACTGCAGTTAGTTTGCCTCCGTCCAACGCACCGTGTTACCATCGAATACGTTACGAAAACGAGAAGAGACAGGAGTGCAACAGGTTAGTGCTAGCCAGAGAGCAAAAGCAGTCCGTCGTTGACACGTATCGCACGCACGCTACCGATACCGGCAGTCCCGAAGTCCAAATCGCGCTGCTGAGCGAGCGCATTGGTCAGTTGACGGAACACTTCAAAACGCACCAGAAAGACCACGGCTCGCGCCGCGGACTTCTCATGATGGTGAGCCGGCGTCGAGGCCTGCTCGACTACCTGAAGAAGTACGACTCGGAACGGTATAAGACCGTTATTTCCAAGCTCGGAATCCGCAAATAACCGCGCGACCGGTTCCGCGTGGAGCCGGTTCCGATCTGGTTGTCCAGACTTGGTTTCCAGATCAAGAGAGTCTCAGCAAAGTGCGTTTCCCAACCGCGGCCCTGGCATACGCCCGTCCAACTGGACTCCGTGCCCTAGCGCATGCACTTCTGCCTTACTTCCGTCCTCAATTAAGGATGACGATCTATGAAACCTGAAGCTACAAAAATTTCCGTCGAAATCGCAGGCGGAAAGCAACTCTCTTTTGAAACCGGAAAATATGCCAAGCAGGCGGGCGGCTCCGCGCTCGTGCGCTTCGGCGAAAATGTCGTGTTTGCCGCCGCCACCTCCAATCCCGAACCCCGCGAGGGCATCGACTTCTTTCCACTCACCGTCGACTATCGCGAATACACCTACGCCGGCGGGCGCTTCCCCGGCGGCTTTATCAAGCGCGAAGGCCGCATGAGCGAGCGCGAGGTGCTCACCAGCCGCCAGATCGACCGGCCGGTCCGTCCGATGTTCGCCGAAGGCTTCCAGTGCGAGACCCAGATCATCGCCTTCGTGCTCTCCGCCGATACCGATAACGATCCCGATGTCAGCGGCATCAACGCCGCTTCCGCCGCCCTGACCCTTTCCGATATTCCGTTTCTCGGCCCGATTGGCGCCGTGCGCGTCGGCCTGGTAGATGGCCGCTTCATCGCCAATCCCACCTACACCGAAATGCGCGACGGTCTCCTCAACATCATGGTCGTAGGCACCGCCGATGCGATTGTCATGATCGAGTCGGGCGCGAAAGAAGTAAAAGAAGAAACGGTAGTGGACGCGATCGAATTCGCCCACACCGAAATCAAAAAGATCTGCGCCGCTATCAATGAACTGCGCAGCGAGGCGGGCAAGCCGAAACGCAAAGTCACTCCGCCGGAATTCGACGAGGCATACTTCAAGAGTCTGGAATCGAAAATCGGCGCTCGCCTTAGTGACGCGCTCGACACCGCGAAGCATCCGAAAGCCGAGAGCTACGAACTGGTTCGAGTGCTGGAGAAGGAACTGCTGGCCGCTGTCCCCGAAGATGACGAAGCGGGCAAGAAGAAGGTCAAGAAGTATTACGAGGTCCTGCGCGAGCGTATTTTCCGCAACCAGGTAATCGATCACAAGCACCGTCCCGACGGGCGCGCCTTCGATCAGATCCGCGACATTTGGATCGAAGCCGGTATTCTGCCGCGCGCGCACGGCAGCGCCGTCTTTACCCGCGGTGAGACCCAGGCCTTGGTCACCACGACGCTCGGAACCAGCGACGACATGCAGCGCCTCGAAGGCTTCGAAGGCGAGGCCAAGAAACGCTTCATGCTGCACTACAACTTCCCGCCGTTCTCCGTGGGCGAAGTCGGGTTCATGCGTGGCGCCGGACGCCGTGAAATCGGCCATGGCGCGCTCGCCGAACGCGCAGTTTCCTCAGTGCTCCCAACCGAAGAGAACTGGCCGTACGCGATGCGGGTCGTCTCCGACATTCTGGAGTCGAACGGCTCATCGTCAATGGCCACGATCTGCGGCGCGTCGCTTTCGTTGATGGATGCCGGCGTGCCCTTGAAAGCGCCCGTGGCCGGAGTCGCGATGGGGTTGGTGAAGGAAGGCGACCAATACGCCATCCTAACCGACATCGCGGGCGCGGAAGATCATTACGGCGACATGGATTTCAAAGTTGCCGGAACCAAAGACGGCATCACCGCTCTGCAGATGGATATCAAGGTCGCCGGCATCACCTCGCAGATCATGCGCGAGGCGCTGGCGCAAGCGCAGCGCGGACGTTTGTTCATCCTCGGAAAGATGGACGAAGTTATTACCGAAGGGCGCGTCAAGGTTTCGACCTACGCACCTCGAATCTACACTCTGCAGATTCCAGTGGATAAAATTCGCGACGTGATTGGGCCCGGTGGCAAGATGATTCGCAGCATCATCGAGCAGACGGGAGTCAAGATCGACGTGGAAGATTCCGGCAAGGTCAACGTGGCGTCGAACGATGAAGTCTCGGCGAATAAGGCTTTGCAGATTATTCGCGATCTGACGGCATCGGCTGAAGTAGGGAAGACCTATCTCGGTAAAGTCAGCCGCTTAGCCGATTTCGGCGCATTCGTCGAAATTCTGCCCGGTCTGGACGGATTGCTGCACATCAGCGAAGTCGCGGAACACCGAATTAAAGATGTTCGCGATGAACTGAAAGAAGGCGACCAGGTGCTGGTGAAAGTCCTGGCCGTCGAAGGCAACCGGATCAAGCTGTCGCGGAAGGCGATCCTGAAAGAGCAGCGCGCAAAAATGGGCGGCGGCGCGCCGCCTCCTCCGGAGATGGATCAGGGGGCAGATTCGGTGCCCACGGCTCCAGCGGTTGCACAGGGAACGCCGACCGCGGTGATCGAAGGTGGCGCTGATTTCGATGCGGACGATGAACCGAACTTCAACCGCGTGGATGGAGTCGTGTCCGTAGAAGCAGGCGCTGCGCGTCCGGAAGGCGGCAGTTCGCGGGAAGCACGCCCCGGTGGCGGCGGAGGCGATCGCGATCGCAATCGTCGGCGCCGAGGTCGAGGACGCGGTCCTGGCGGCGGTCAAGGAGGCCACGGTAGCCACTCCGGTGGCGGAGGCGGGCGCGGGAGAAGGTAGTTGTCAGAATGTAGCCGCCGGCTTGTCGCACATATGCTGAACGTCGCGTGCTGAACCTCGTGTGGAGACGGAGTTTGCCCCGTCTTGACTTATTCGCGGACTTCGATCGAGCAAGAATGGGAGGGGCAGGGCTTTCAGCCATGCCCTCTCAAAACAAATTCAAGCTGATCCACTATCACTGCGGCATGCTCTTGGCGTTTCTGACTGTGATAGGCTGAGCGTTCATGCTGCAGCTTGCCGTTGCTTTCCGGGCGCGATGGGCGCGAATTTTAGTCGGGATCGCATGGCTTGGAATTTTGTTGTGCGGTACGGCCTGGAGCCAGACCTCTCCTCATACGTCTGTCCCGGCGGTGGCGCGACGGAATTCCCTCCCCGATGTCTACCTGATCACTATCGATACGTTGCGCGCCGATCACGTTGGCTGCTACGGGTACAAGCAAGTTGAAACTCCCGCGCTCGATGCGCTCGCCGCCGATGGCGTCCGCTTCACCGAAGCCTTTACTCACAGCCCGATCACCAACACCTCGCACATTACGATCCTGACCGGATTGTTGCCGAGCGTGCATGGCGTAACCGACTTTGGAGTTCCGCTCTCGCCGCAGCATGCGACGGCGGCGGAACTGCTGAAGAAGCGCGGCTACCAGACGGCCGCTTTCATCGGTGCGGTGATTCTCGACAGCAACACGCTCGCTCCCGGGCTTGATCGCGGCTTCGATTTCTACGATAATTTTCCGGCCAAGACCAATACGAAAGCGCGCTGGGGACGCGTCGAACGCCGCGGCATGGAGGTGGTGGAGCACGCCGAAACCTGGTTCGAGAAGCACCGCACTGGACCGCACTTTGTGTGGGTACATCTTTACGATCCCCACGATCCCTACGAGCCGCCGCCTCCGTTTTCGGAGAAATATAAAGACCATTTGTACGATGGTGAAATTGCCTATGCCGATTTCGCTCTGGCTCACTGGATTGCCTTTCTGAAAAAAAATGGAGTCTACGATAACGCCATCATCATAGTCACCGGCGACCATGGGGAAGGTCTGGGAGAGCACGGTGAGGATACTCACGGCCTGTTTCTTTACGATTCGACGCTGCACATCCCACTCATACTTAAATTTGCGGGAGCGGCTCATCATGGGAGTGTCATTGATGCGCAAGTCCGCACCACCGATATCCTGCCGACCATTCTTCAGGCGACAGGCATTGCTACGCCTGCGGAATTGAACGGGGAATCGCTGTTTCCTCTGATCGAACAGTCGGCAATTTCTAATCGCGAACTGTTTGGCGAAACCGACTATCCCTTGCGTTGGGGATGGGCCCCGCTGCGCGCTCTGCGCGCCGATGACGCCAAGCTGATCGAGGCTCCGCGGCCCGAGTTGTATGACCTGAAGGCCGATCCGAAGGAGTTGAAGAATCTGTATCCTTCCGACGGCTCGAGAGTGCAGACCATGCAGGTAGAAATGGCGAAGTGGAAGGCCAAGCTGCCGCCGAATCCTGCTGCCAAGGTTGCAGAGACCTTGCCCGATCCGAAAGACAAAGTCGCAGTGCAGAACCTGCTGCACAACGCGATGCTTGCGAGTGACGACGATCGATCGGATGATGCGCGCAAGTTTCTGGAAAAAGCACTGCAGCTCGACCCGAGTTCGCCGACCGCGCTGCGCCAACTCGGGGAGCTTGAACTTGCTTCCGGAGATTTTGCCCAAGCCGCAGGTCATCTGAAGCGCGCTTCTGAACTGCGTCCGGACGACTCCACTGCCGCGTTCGAATTGGGCGAGGCCGCGGCGAAGTCCGGCGATTGGCCCGCAGCGCGGGATGCGCTGGAATTGAGCCTGAAACTCGCGCCTGGTCAACTCTCCGCGCGGCTTCTGCTCGGGCGTGTTTACCTGCAACTCAAAGACGCGAAGAATGCGGAGGATCAGTTTGAAGCGGCGCTTCTGGTCGATTCAAATAGCAGCGAGGGCCGCCTGGGCCTAGCCGAAGGGCAAATTCAGCTGTCGGATTTTGCCGGCGCTTTGCCGGATCTGGAAGCGCTTGCCAAGAATGAACCCCGAAACGCAGCCACTCTGCATTTACTCGCCCGGGCTTATCGCGGACTCGGCAGGGAGCAGGACGCCCGGCGAGTTGAGGGCCAAGCCGCCGCGATTGAAAAGAAGTAAGCCGCACGCTCCGTAGAGCGGAGGCTTGCCCTCTCGGACGCGGCAAGCCGCGTCTCTACGGAAAAATCGGGTTCATTTACATTCCTTTCACATTGCGAATCTATGCTAGCTTTCTAGTCGGCAGATTGTCTCGATTTTCGCGGATTGCCCATGATCCGAAAACAAGTCTCCCGTGGCACGCGCGCGAAGCGCCGATCAAACTCCGCGCGGACGGCGCCCCCGACGACGCGATCACGAGCGTTGGCTCGACCGCGTCCGCCCGAGGCCCGCACTGAAGACTTCGCAGAAGACGAATTAACATCCCTCGTAGTTCGGGGATGCCTGATCGCGCGCGACGCTGTCTTCAACGTCAAAGATTTTTTCGCGGACGGCTCGCGGCTGGCTTTTCTTGCGATTAAGGATTGCGAGAAGGAACTCGACCAGATCGAGCACAAGATTGACGAGCAACTGCCTGAAGCAATTACGCGAGTGGGGGAAGCCAAAGCGCGGGAATTGCTGGCGTGTTTGAAGTTCATCACCGATCTCGAACGGATCGGCGATCTCGCTTACAGTGCGGTAATGCACCTACAGTCGCGACGCGAGAAATTACCGGCGGCAGATTCCCGGCAGCTTATTGAGATGGCTTCTCTGCTTCGTGAAATGCTGGAAGAAGTGCATCAGGGTTTCCTTCACCGCGACGTCTCGCATGCGCAAATCGTTTTGCAGTCGGATCCGGAAGTTGACCGGTTGTGCCATTCTTTGTTTCATCGACATCTGGCCGAGCCCAATAGTCCAAGCGGACAGAAGAATTTCGACATCCTGCTGGCCGCTCAGGCGCTCGAACGCATCGGCGACCACGCCAAAAATCTGGCGGAAGAAATTTATAGTTTGTCGGAAGGGCGTTCGGTGCGGCACACGGCCAGGAAGTTGTCGACGGCGTAGACCTGGCTGTCGCTAATGCTCATTTTTGAGTGCTCAGCGCCTAAAGGGGCATCCGAAGTCAGGCGCTTAAGGCATCGCTAAAGCGATGCCCTGATACGAGACGGAATTATTTCGGCAATCCGCAAGGCCCTTGTCTCTAATACGCCCAGTAGGGTCCTTTACCGCTGGGCGTGCTTGCGCCCTGGATGGCGGTAAACACGTTGCGACCGTAGAAAAATGGCAAGCCCCAATCGAAGCCAGATATGGAATTCGGCCCCCCCAGTTGTCCGAATACATTGGCGTTGGGATTGTCGTTGAACAAGTTGTCGGCGTTGGCTACGGCGAAATTCACCGTGCCGGTTGGAGTTGTGGTCCACCCCTCGTTGGTGGCTGAAAGACTCAGCGTTGAGGACGGGCAGTAGAAGTCGTTGTTCAGATCGGAACAAGGC
>JBAVAA010000014.1:0-6193 GCA_049585515.1 Terriglobales bacterium
AGCTATAACCATCTGCTGGTTCTGGCCGAAAACGAAGAAGGCTACCGCAACCTGGTGAAGATTACGTCGGAAGCGTCGTTGCATGGCTTCTACTACAAGCCTCGCGTGAGCAAGAAGTTTCTGGCGGAGCATTCCAAGGGACTGATCGGGCTCTCCGGATGCTTGAAGGGCGAAGTGGCGGAGCGGTTGACGGAAGGGAACTACGGTGCGGCGCGCTCGGCGGCGGCGTTTTATCGCGACCTTTTCGGCAAAGAAAATTTCTTTCTTGAGATTCAGGATCAGGGGCTGGAAAGGGAGCATCAGATTCGTTCCGGTTTATTTCAACTCGAGAAAGATCTCGCGCTGCCGATGGTTGCTACCAACGACAGCCACTATCTCTGCGAAGACGATGCGCATGCCCAGGATGTGATGTTGTGCATTCAGACGGGGAAGTCCATCCAGGAAACGAACCGGATGAAGTTCGAAGGCACGCAGTTCTATGTCAAGAACGGCGAGGAGATGTTGCGCGTGTTCAAGGATTCGCCTGAGGTGCTCGCGCGCACGCTCGACATAGCCGAACGCTGCAACTTGCGACTGGAGAAGGTTCCCAGCCCGTTTCCGCACTTTGACGTGCCGGACGGATTTACCCTGGACAGCTATTTTGAGCACATCACTCGGCAGGGATTTGCGCGGCGAATGGAGAACCTGCGCTCCGCCGCGGACAGCGGGCGGCTCAAGCATTCATTGGTGGAGTACGAACAACGATTGGCGCGCGAGATTGCCATCATTCAGCAGATGAAATTTTCGGGTTACTTCCTGATCGTGTGGGATTTTATCCGTTACGCGCGTGAGCGCGGCATTCCTGTTGGACCGGGGCGTGGATCGGCGGCGGGAGCCGTGGTGGCGTATTCGCTGGGGATCACCAACATCGATCCGCTGCAGCACGAACTTCTGTTCGAGCGTTTCCTGAACCCGGAACGGATCTCGATGCCGGATATCGACATTGACTTTTGCATGAACCGGCGCGGCGAGGTGATCGAGTACGTCACTCATAAATACGGGCGGGAAAATGTCGCGCAGATCATTACCTTCGGAACGATGGCCGCCAAGGCTGCAATTAAGGACGTAGGACGCGCGATGGATATGCCCTACAGCGACGTGGACCGCATCGCGAAGATGGTGCCGACCACACTGAACATTAAACTCGACGACGCGCTCACGGAGTCAGCGGCGCTGCAAGAGGCTTACCAGAAGGATCCGCAGGTGCGGCAGTTGCTGGATACGGCGCGGAAACTGGAAGGTCTGGTGAGGAATTCAGGCGTGCACGCGGCGGGCGTGGTGATTTCGCCGCGTCCGCTGATTGAACTGGTGCCGCTGCACAAAACCAAGAACGACGAAATCGTCACCGCCTTCGACATGGTGGCCATCGAAAAGATGGGGCTGCTGAAGATGGATTTCCTCGGCCTGACGACGCTCACCATTCTCGACGACACGCTGAAACTGATCGCGCAGAAAGGGACGAATTTAACGCTGGACGACATTCCGCTGGAGGACGAGGCAACCTATCAGAAGGTGTTTCATCGCGGATTGACATCTGGTGTTTTTCAGTTTGAGTCGCAGGGAATGAGAGATGTGCTGCGGCGTTACCAGCCCAACTCGATCGAACACCTGACGGCACTCAATGCGCTCTACCGTCCTGGGCCCATGGCGATGATTGACGACTTCATCGAGCGCAAACATGGGCGCCGCAAAATCGAATATGAATTGCCGGATCTCAAGGAGATCCTGGAGGAAACGCTCGGCGTCTTCGTTTATCAGGAACAGGTAATGCAGGCGGCCAACAAACTCGCGGGTTACTCCCTGGGAGAAGCCGATCTTTTGCGCCGCGCGATGGGAAAGAAGAAGCCCGAAGAAATGGCGGCGCAGCGGGAACGCTTCGTGCAGGGAGCGACGCAGCGCGGGTATCCGCCCAAAAAGATCGAAAAGATTTTCGATTTGATGGCCCAGTTTGCCGGTTATGGGTTCAACAAGTCGCACTCGGCGGCTTATGCGTTGCTGGCGTATCACACGGCGTATTTGAAGACGCATCACCCCATTGATTTCATGGCGGCGCTGCTGACATCCATTACGGGCGACACGGATAGCGTGGTGAAATACATCAACGAATGCCGGGAGATGGGGATTGCGGTTGAGCCGCCGGATATCAACGTCAGCGATGCGAACTTTACGCCGCACGGGCAGGCGATCCGGTTTGGGTTGGCAGCGGTGAAGAACGTGGGCGGAAATGCGATTCGAGTCGATTGCCGCGGCGCGGAAAAAGCTCGATCGAAATTTCAAGTCGTTTTACGAGTTCTGCGAAGAGGTGGACCTGCGTTTATTGAACAAGCGCGTGCTGGAGTCGCTGATCAAGAGCGGCGCCATGGATGGATTCGGACGCCGGGCGCGGCTTATGCAGGCGCTTGATACGGCGATCGAGCAGGCCCAGAAAACGCAGCGCGACGCGGAGTCGGGACAGCATGGGCTGTTTGGAGTGTTTGCCGATGAGACGGCGCAAGAGGCGAACGACGCGCTCCCTAACGTGCCCGACTGGGACGAGCACACGCGACTGGCAGCGGAGAAGGAAATCCTCGGATTTTTTATTACCGGGCATCCGATGGAAAAGTACAAAGAAAAACTTGCCGACCTTAACGCGCTCTCCACTGAAGACATTGCGGCCAGGAAAAATTCGACCGCCAAAGACGAAAACATCACGACCGCGGGTTTGATCTCCGGATTGCGGGTGGCAAAGTCACGAAGGGGAGAACTGTGGGCGCAAGCAGCGCTCGAAGATATGTCAGGCAAGGTGGAACTGCTGGTCTTTCCCGAGGCTTACCGGAAACTTGCGGAGAAGGTGAAGCTCGAGGTTCCGGTGCTGATCCGCGGCGGCGTGCGGATTGAAGAGGGCGCTAATCCGAAAGTAACGGCCAACGAAATCATTCCGCTCGATGAAGCGCGCGTGCCGTTGCCGAAGGCGCTGCGTATCAGGATCCCGCTTGAAAACGCAACCGGCAGCACAGTGGACGCGCTGCATGCGCTCTTCAACCAGAGCAAAGGTGAGGCGAAAGTGCTTTTCGACCTGGAACGGGACGGGGATTTCATGGTGGTGATGGAAGCCGAAGGCTATAATGTGATGCCGGACCGCAGTTTTATGGGTCGTGTGGAAGAATTGTGCGGGCGCGGCAGCGTGCGCGTCATCAGTTGATGAGTTGTATGTGGAGCGGCGGGCCTCTCGCTTTTCTAGCGGTCTCGCGGCGGGGCGAGAGCGCCGGTTCTCCATCGTGACGTTTTATTCGATACGGAGATGAGACGAGCGAAAATAAGACGGGCAGAGAAATCAGATCCCGGCGCAAAAAACGGCGCTAAGGATGGCGCGGCTAATTCCGCGATTGCCGGCACGGATTTCATGCTTTCGATCGTGGAAACGCATCACACGCGAAAGAATGGGAATGTCATCAAGATGGATTCTGGATTGAAAGCGCAGCAGGAACTGCAAAAGATCGAAGAGCAGATCACGAGGCTGCAGGCGGTGGAGGGGCAAAACGCGGAAACGCTCCGCCAGATCCGGCAATTGCATGAACGGGTAAACGACCTGCGGCGCGAGATTTCTTCATACCTCAACGCGTGGGAGCGCACGGAACTGGCGCGCCATCCGCAACGCCCTTACACACTGGATTATGTCGAGCGCATCTTCACCGACTGGAGCGAGATTCACGGCGACCGCGGATTTCGCGACGATCCGGCGATTGTTTGCGGGATGGCTCGGTTTCACGGCGAAGAAATTGTGATTGTGGGCCAGCAGAAAGCGCGCGACGCGAAACAGCGAGTCTATCGAAACTTTGGCATGCCGCACCCTGAGGGATATCGGAAAGCGCTGCGGGTGATGAAGATCGCGGAAAAATTCAAGCGGCCGATTTTTACATTTGTCGATACGGACGGCGCCTATCCCGGACTGCACGCCGAAGAGCGCGGCCAGGGAGAAGCTATCGCCCGCAATCTGTTGGAGATGGCGAGGCTGGAAGTGCCGATCGTTGCGACTGTGATTGGCGTAGGCGGCAGTGGTGGCGCGCTCGCGATTGCCGTGGCCGACCGCGTGTTGATGATGGAAAACTCTGTCTACTCGGTGATTTCGCCGGAGGGGTGTGCCTCGATCATGTGGCGCGACGCCAGCAAGAAAGACCTTGCGGCGGAGGCCATGAAGATCACTGCGAAGGATTTGAACGAACTGGGATGCGTGGATGGAATCATCCCGGAACCGGCCGGAGGCGCGCACACCGACCATGCGCAGGCGGCCGAATTGCTGGATACCGCGCTTCAGCAGCATCTGGCTGCGCTTAAGAAGCAGTCGGTTGGCGATCTGCTCGCGACCCGCTATAAGAAATTCCGCAACATGGCTCAGTTCTTCCAGGTGGAAGCATAAGAAGCGGCTGAAGTCTATGCCGCTGGCGTTCGAATGGGATTCTCGCAAAGCCAAGAGTAACCAGCGAAAGCATGGAGTAAGCTTCGATGAGGCTCGTACTGTCTTCGATGATGTCAGAGCTTTGATTGTTTCTTGACGAGGATCATTCTGACGGTGAAGAACGCGAGATTATTGTCGGCTATTCCACTCTTGATCGACTCTTGCTGGTGAGTTTTGCGGAGCGGACGACGGAGCGAGTGCGTATCATCAGCGCTCGTAAGGCAACGAAAAGAGAGCAAAAAGACTATGAAGAAGGCATCAGGGGCTAAGTCACGTTCTTCGAAAAATCTGCGAAGCGAATACCGGTTTGACTATACGAAAGCCCGCACCAACCGCTTTGCGCGCCGTGCGCGGGGCAAGTCGGTTGTCGTATTGCTCGCTCCCGATGTCGCGAAGGTGTTTAAGACGGGCGAGTTGGTAAACGATGCACTGCGGGCGATTATGAAAGCAGTGCCACGCCGAAAAAGTGCGGCGAATGCGAGCTAGGATCGCTAGAGAATCGGCAAGTGCAAACACGGCTGCACCAGGAAATCCAACGCGTTGATCTGCTTTAGCGCCTGATCCACGAGCGACGCCTGGCATTCCTCCAGCGTGATCAAGAATGGAAGATGGGATTTTGGGCAGCCGGGTTTCTGAACCACCGAGTCTATGTTGATGCCGCATTCGGAAAGAATTGTGGCGAGGGTTGCGATAATCCCGGGGCGGTCTTTTACCAGGAAGCGGAGATAGTGCTTGGCGGTGAAATCGGCGGTAACGGTGGGTGTTTTCTCGGCGGGCTGTCCGGCGTCGCTCGTCACTGATGGCGATGGTTTGGATGGGTCGTATTGCTGGGAGCGGGCGATGGCGAGAATGTCGGAAACGACGGCCACGGCGGTGGGATGTCCACCTGCGCCGTGCCCTCCAAAAACAGTTTCACCACCGTAGATTCCTGTCGCTACCACCAGGTTTTGACTGCCTTCGACCCGTGCTAAGGGCGACGATAGCTCGACCAGGGCTGGCTGGACGGCGGCGAATAACTGTTCAACTTTCGATTCTGCTTTTAACTCGGGCGCCAGCAACCCGGGCGTTTGTAACTCGGCCCAGGAAATCTGGCGAATGGTGCGGCCCAGCTGGTTGGCGTATTCAAAATCGATGGCGTCGATGGCGGAAATCGAGCGCGCCATGATGCTGTCGGGGCTGACGTTGCAGTGGAGGCCGACTCGCGCCAGAATAGCGAGCTTCGCGCGTGCGTCCAAGCCTTCGATGTCCTCAGTGGGATCAGCCTCGGCAAAGCCCAGTTTCTGCGCCTCGCGCAACGCGGTTGCAAAGGGCATGCCGTTTGCTTCGATCTGAGTGAGAATGTAGTTGCAGGTACCGTTTAAGATGCCGCGGATCTTGAACAGATCATCGCCGGCCAATCCTTCGTGGAGTCCTGAAATCACCGGCACGCCGCCTGCTACCGACGCGCCAAAGTGGATCTGCCGATTGTTCTGACGGGCTAGGCTGATCAGTTCTGGGCCGCAGCGCGCAATCAGCTGCTTGTTGGCGGTGACCACGGACTTGCCCGCCGCGAGCGCGCGCCGGATCCAGTCTTCGGTCGGCTGAAGACCGCCCATTAATTCGACCACGATATCCGCGTTGGAAGACAGGATATCGTCGATATTCTCGGTCCACTGCACCGAACTGGGAAGCCAATCCACTTTTTTGCGCGCCACGTTGCGGTTGAGGATGTGGGTGAGG
>JBAVAA010000015.1:0-1705 GCA_049585515.1 Terriglobales bacterium
CCCTCAAATACGTCTTCTTGTATGCCACATAATTGTCGACATAGCGAAGGATGGTTTCCTCGTCGCTTTTGTCGAGGCTGCGGCGGAATTTCCCAGGAGAACCCATCCATAAGGAATTCGGCTCGACGATCGTCTTTTCGGGGATCAGCGTACCGGCAGCAATGATGGAGCCGGTCCCGATGACGGCTCCGTTGAGGATGATGACGCCCATGCCAATAAGGCAGCGGGCTTCGATGGTGCAGCCGTGAAGGATGACGTTGTGGCCTACGGTGACGTAGTCGCCGACGTAAACACCGTACTGTTCTTTCATGCCGTGGAGGACACAGTTGTCCTGAACGTTGGAGTAGTGGCCGACGCGGATCTGGTGCACGTCGCCGCGCAAGACAGCATTCATCCAAATGCTGGAGTGTTCGCCGACGATGACGTCGCCAATGAGCTGGGCGGAGTCGTCGATGTAAGCGGTGTCGGGGACCTGGGGAGTAATGCCTTGGTAGGTGCGGATCATGGTTTGAGATCGCAAGCTTGCATTGCGAACAGAAAACATATCATGGAGCGCTCGCCGGCGTCAGGCTACGAGAGGGTGGGAAATGGTTTTCAGCTATTGCAGCTTCGCGTATTCCGCTTTGGCTTCTTTCAGGATCGGGATGTCGGGATCGGCATTTTTCCAGAGGGTGAAGAAATCCTGGTAGGCGGCTTTTGCTTTGGCGGTATCGCCGGCCTGGGCGTAGGCCCGCCCGAGGCCGAGGTGTGCAAGTGAGCCAAGAGGAAAGTTGATGATAATTCCGCGGTGGTCGATGAGTTTCTGAAATTCGCGGGCGGCCGCGTTGCCGTCGTGTTCTGCCAGGTATGCTTCCCCTCGCAAATACGCCGGGTAAATCGTGCCGACCTGGTACGGCGGAGGTGAACCGAGTTCATAGGGGGCAACGGCCTCGAGCGCAACCACTGCTTCGGACGGTTTGTGATCGGCCAGATCAATGGCGGCGTGCAGGGTTGGAAACCAATAGAGCTTCAGCGTCGTATTGGTGGCATAGGCTTTCTCCAATTCATCCGTGATCGCCCGGGCGCGCTTTAGATCGCCAGCTCGCGCCATGGCGAGCGCGGATTGCACTTTTACATCTCTACTTGGAGCCAGGGTCAATGCAGCCGAGGCTTCGCGAAGCGCCTCGGCAGAATTGCCGAACTCGGCCTCTCGCAAGGCGCCATCCGCCTGCCACAAGCCCCCCGTCTCTTTGGAATCGGCGCGCACCGCGGAATCGACGGCGCGCCGGGCAAAATCGCGTGCCGCAGCCAGTCGTCCGTAAAATCCCTCCGTATCGGATTGGGTAGAGAGCAACGGATCTTCCTCGCCCGGCTTGCCCGCTCCCCAGGCGACTTCTTGTGACATGAGCGTGTTGTCATTCTGCAGGAAGGCGATAAAGTAGCGGCCGAGATGAAGCGTTTCGCCATCCAGTTTTCGGGCCGCGGCTTGGTCGAGAGTGGCTTTGGCGTCATCGACGCGATTGAAGGCCAACTGTATCCCCCCGAGGTTCGTGTAGCCGGTTACCATCGAAGGATCGAGCCGGTTCGCCTCCTGCACTTCGGGAAGAGCCTGATCGTACTGCCCTAAGGACGAATAGTTGGCCGCCAGGTTGCCATGCGGTACGGAGTCCCGGGGGTAGCTCTGCACCCAGAGTTGATACGTCTGCGCTTCCTTTTCCAGTTCCCC
>JBAVAA010000016.1:0-14369 GCA_049585515.1 Terriglobales bacterium
GGAAGAGCGAGAATATAAAGTCCCACGCCGGCGCGTGCAGCAGATTCGGAAACGGCCGCATCCATCCGCCCAGCCACAGTGTCACCGCGATCGAAGAGACAGCGATCATCGCGGCATACTCGGCGAGCATGAACAGCGACCAGCGCAGCCCGCTGTACTCGGTGTGATAGCCGGCGGTCAATTCCGATTCCGCTTCGGCCATGTCAAAGGGCGCGCGGTTGGTCTCGGCAATCATGGCGATGGCGAAAATCCCAAATGCAATAAAGCCCAGAGGAAAGAATTTGAAGATAAACCAGATCCCCTGCTGCTGCTGTGACTGGACGATCCCAATCATGCTCAGCGTGCCCGTGCCTTTGTCGTTGAGGCTGGTCATCAGGATCGCCGAGACCACGGCCAGTCCCATTGCGACTTCATAGGAAACCATCTGAGCGCTCGACCGCAGCGCGCCGATCAGCGGATAGTGCGAGTTCGAGGCCCATCCGGCGACCACGATGCCCAGCACACCAAGCGAGGAGACACCGAGCATAAACAAAATGCCGATGTTCATATCGCTCACCGCTTGCGATGGGCCAAACGGAATCACGGTGTAAACCGTGAACGAAGCCAGCAGCCCAATCAGCGGCGCAACCCAGAAAACGAACTGGTCGGCTTCGGCGGGGATGATGTCTTCCTTGAGCATCAGCTTGAGCGCGTCGGCGATGGGCTGCAACAATCCGTGCGGACCCACGCGCATCGGGCCAAGGCGAATCTGGAAGTGCGCGAGCGCCTTGCGTTCGAGCCAGTTCATGGCCATCACAGCCACCGAGACCCCGGCGAAAATGATCAGCACATACATCAGGGCCCAGAACTGGTTCCCTGCTTCTCCCGGGGTCACCGTGCTGCCCAGATACGACATGATGAAATTCGGCATCAGCGGTCCACCTCACCGAGCACAATGTCGAGCGTACCGATGACCGCGACCACATCCGCGACCAGCAAACCGCGGACCATGATGTCGAGCGCCTGCAAATTGACAAACGATGGCGGACGCACGCGGATGCGGTAGGGCTGAGTCGAGCCGTCGCTGACGATGAAATATCCGAGCTCGCCCTTCGGCGCTTCGATCGAATGGTAGATTTCGCCGACCGGCGGTTTGATCACCTTGGGCACTTTGCCCATGATCGGACCTTCGGGGATGCCGTTGACGGCCTGCTCGATAATGCGCATCGACTGGCGCATTTCGATCATGCGGACCATGTACCGGTCGTAAGTATCGCCATTTTCGCCGATCGGAATTTCAAAATCAAACTCGGCGTACGCGGCGTAGGGTTGGGCTTTGCGCAAGTCCCATTTCACGCCGCTGGCCCGCAGCACCGGGCCGGTTACTCCCAGCGCAATGGCATCGGCGGCGGAAATCACGCCGACGTTTTTGGTCCGCTCGAGCCAGATGCGATTGGTGGTCAGCAGCGCTTCGTATTCATCGATCTTGGGTGCGAAAAACGTCAGGAAATTCTTAACTTCTTTTTCAAAGCCCGCATAGGTCTCATACTGGCAGCCGCCGATGCGGAAGGCATGTGTGGTCAGGCGCGCCCCGCAGTACCGTTCGAAAATCTTCAGGATCTCCTCGCGGTCGCGGAAGGTGTAAAACAGCGGCGTCATCGCTCCGATATCGAGCGCGTGCGTTCCCAGCCAGAGCTGGTGGCTGGCAATGCGGTTGAGTTCGGTCAGGATCACGCGAATATATTTCGCGCGCGGCGGCGCTTCGACATTCAACAGCTTCTCGACCGCTTCGCAGTAGCCAAGGCCATTCGAGACGGCGGCGACGTAATCCATGCGGTCGACATACGGATTGAACATCGTGTAAGTACGGTTCTCGGCAATCTTTTCCACGCCGCGGTGCAGGTATCCGATCACGCACTCGGTGCCGAGAACTTTTTCGCCATCCAGCTTCAGGATGACGCGCAGCACGCCATGGGTCGCGGGATGCTGCGGCCCCATGTTGATGATGAGCTCGTTCGAATCGAGATAGGGCTTCTCGGAAGTTTCGAGATCGAGATTGGAGCGGCTTGAGACGTCGTTCTCGCTCATTGTCCGCTCTCGATTCCGAGATTGATCTGCACCCACTCCTGATCTTGCTGCAGAATTCCGTAATCCTTGCGCAGCGGGTAGCCCTTCCAGCCGTCGGGGAGCAGAATGCGCTTCAGGTCGGGATGCCCGTCGAACCGGATGCCGAACATGTCATAAACTTCGCGCTCCAGCCAGTTCGCGGTCGCCCAGATGGAAACACTGGATGAAATCGAAGCGCCGTCTGCGATCTGCGTTTTCACACGCACTCGCTCGTTGCGCGGGAATGAATAGAGAATCCACACCACGTCGAATTGCTTGTCGCGTTTCGGATAATGCACCGCGGTGATGTCGACGCAATAGTCGAACTGGTCGTCATCGCGCAGCAGGCGCAAAATGTCGGGAATCAAGGAGCGATCCACAGAGAAGTAATTCTGTCCCAGATAGGTGTGCGCTTCGAGGCCGGAGCCGTAGTGGCTCTTATATTTCTCCGCCATCGGCGAGGTCCACGGCAGGGGAACAGGACCAGATGGCTTGGCCGGGGCAGCCGGCTTCACGGCGGGTGCGGGCGGCTTGGCAGGAGCGGCGGGCGCCGCGGCAGCAGGCTTTTCCGCAGCTGGCGCGGCCGTCTTCTCAGCCACGCTAGGAACAGCTGCAACCTGCACGGGAGGAACGGGGGCTTCCGCCGTCGGCTTCTTCTCGCCTTCCGGGCCCCCAGATGGCCCGGCTTTGGCCGGCTGGGGTTGGGGCGGCGGGGGTGGAGCGGGCGTTTTAGCGTCCTCAGCCATGCAGTGTCTGTCGAAATGAACCGCGTAGTATTCCGAAACTTTTACTTGTAGCATCTGGTCGAGCGACCGTATGTGACCGTCGTCACAACGGCGGTATCATTGCACCAGGCCGGGACTGATTGGGTGGATGTTAAATTTTCCGTTTTCATTATCAACGGACACCAAGCATCCTTCTTCGATCCTCAGCATGCCGGACAGCCACTCAGGGATAGTAATTTTCAGATATTCTCCCTGTATTTCAGATATACCCTTCGAACACTCGATAAATTGATCGCCGCCGGCCTCGAGAGGAATCATCAGCGTGAGTTTCCCCTCTATCTTCTCAATCGGTCCTTGCAGGGAAGTCACATTGTCCATTATCGATTCCCCGCGTGGTTCAGCGTCAGCGGCGCGCCGCTTGAAAAGTTTCAAACAGATCGCGGATGCGCACTGCGTCGGATTTGCGATGGCCGTGGCTGGCGATCGGATCCGTGCCTCCCGTGGACTCAATCAGGATGTCCGACCAAAAGACGCCCGTCGAAATTTTCACAGATGCGACCTGAGAAATCGAAATGCTTTCCTCGCTGCTCCCGAATAGACGCCGCTTCACGCGGCTCACCCGCAAAGGATTGACCACAATGCGAGTCGGGAACCACAGGTTCCCCTTCGTCCAGCGACTCGCCGTGAAAACTTCATCGGAACCGGCGGAGGGTAGATTCGGCCGATTGGAGGTGGAACTGGAGCCGGAATAAGTTATACCCATTCGAGCGCGCCCTTCTTCCAGATCCATATATATCCCGCGATCAGTATGCCCAGAAAAACCAGCATCTCGACCAACCCGAAGACGCCCAGCGCCTTGAACTTCACCGCCCAGGGAAACAGGAAGATTGTTTCCACGTCGAAGATCACAAACATGATGGCGATAATGTAAAAGCGGACGGTATAGCGTCCGCGAGCGCTGTCGTAAGGATCGATGCCGCACTCATAGGGCATCAGCTTCACGCGGTTGGGACTTTGCGTGCGGATGATTCGGGCAACCGCCAGCGTGACCGGGATCAGAATCCCGACGACGGCCAGGAAGAGGAAGATGGGAACATAATTTTGCGGCATGAGGCCCTCAAATGTTGCGATAAAGACGAAAACCGAATACTAACGCCGAAAGTCGCTCGCTTCAAGGACACAGGTCACGCGGCAGGAGGCACATGGCGGGTCGCAGGGATGGATCGCACGTGGCAGCTCTCTACGGTCTTAGGAAAATACGGAGGGTTTTTCTAAACACTACAGGCCCTTATCGGCGAGGACTTGATCGGGGAGAACAAACGTTTGGCGGGCCAGATCCGAGTCCAGGGTTTCCTGGCGGTAGAGAGTGCTTAGCACTCCCCGCTTCCACACCAACAGGTCTGCATTGCCCTCCGCGAATTCTTCCCAGCTCTGGGCACAGCCGGCGCGGGCCATGCGCTCTCGGATTAGAAGCAAATAGGCCCATGTGATGGTCTCGTGGTAACGCTGCGCTTTGCCTTGCGCGGCGGCAAACCGCTGCAATGCGGCGGAGAATTTTCCCAGCGCCTCGAGCGCGGGATAGCGCCGCAGGTACTCAAACGCCAGCCGCACGTGGTCGGCGTGATGGAAACTCTCGGGCGGAGTCGCTCCCCACTCGAATTGTTCGATCAGGTCTTTCTTTTTGCCGTTCATCTCAGCTTCACCGGCGCGGCCTTTTTCTTGGCACTCCCGTGCTTGATTTCGGTGAGACGATGGCTGGCGCTCGAATTGAGCTCGAGGGCGTAGAACTTTTTCAGGTCCTGGATGCGTTTGAGCGAAGCGGCGCTGAATGGAGTTTTGCCGTCGAAGGCGTGCAGCACGATACCTTCGAGCAGGTCGCCCAAGGTCATGTCGTGATATTCGGCCAATGCCTTGAGCACCTTAAGCAGGCGCTTCTCCATGCGGATCCCCGTTTGCACTCGCTCGATTACGAGCTGTTCTTCCTTCATAATGGTACAAAGGTACCATGGTATGTAAGTAACAATCAAGAACTTCTTCTTTGGAGGATGAGACGGCGGCAAAGGCCCGTCCCTACAGAAAATAACTCTTTTCTCATGAGAAAATATCTTAAGGATTGTTAGAAGTTCTGCCGGGAGGTCCCCACCCGCATGTGCCGGAATATTAAAACCCTGTTCAACTTCGATCCGCCGGTCACCGATGAAGAGGTCCGAGCGGCTTCACTGCAGTTTGTCAGGAAAATCACCGGTTTCAATAAGCCTTCAAAGGCCAATGAAGCCGCCTTCCAGGCGGCAATCGATGAGGTCGCCGGCGTCTCGGGACGTCTTCTGCGTTCGCTGGACACGACCGCCCCTCCGAAGAACCGTGAAGAAGAAGCGGCCAAGGCGAAAGCGCGCGCCGCCGAGAGATTCGGTACCTAATTCCGGCGAGAGGCGTTTCAAATCTCATTTGCCCGCGCTTACGAACATACCGGTGGTCGCGTTGATCACACCGATGCCCTTCCTGTCTTTCTCACTGGTGCCGTAAATCACATACCAGACAGGCACGTTTTGTTTGCGGTCCTTGAGCAACACGTAGATCACCGGTTGCTGCGCGTTCTTTTTCAGGATGGCATCGCCGCCGTGTTGCAGCGTCATCGCGTAGGCTTTGTCCGTATCGGTTTTCACCAGCAGGGGCAGGAATGCAAGATTCGCGGCTTCGGCGTTGTAGGCGCCTTCATCCCCCTGGGCGGAAACTCCGAACGGCGGCGCATCGGGGCGCCGGCTTCCCGAGCACACGATGGTCTTGGTGGAGCGGCGGCTCGGCGAGACAAAGTACCCTCGCCAGACCGTCGATTTTCCTCCCTGGCCGGTGGTTTCGGTGGTTAGAACGGATTCCAACCTTGCGGGCTGAGCATCCGTCGACCATCTCATCGCCAGACCGATCATTCGATTAAACGCCTCCTGGCCGGTGTAAAACACAGGTTCTGTTTTCGGCGGCTGCGCGGCCGGCGCTTCGGATGTGCTCTCCTTCGGCCTGCTCTGCTCTGAGCTACAACCTGCGGTCAGAATGGCAAGCGCGAGGATACTGACGGCAAATGCGAGGCGATGGAATTTCATACCCGTTTCCTCCCGGCAGTATTGTGAACCCTCGTCGTCGTTTTTGGTTCGATTTTTTTTTGCCGCAGCTCTGAGAGTGTGCGTGAGAACTAGTTTCTCGGACAATCTGGTGGAACGGAGTGTAAGAGAATCCAGCCCCGGAGGGGCGAAATAAAATAGCCCAGCGCCTCGGCGCTGGGAAAAGTGAAGAATGATTCAAGTCCCGTAGGGACGACCGATGTTCTCACGCATGCATTCTCTGCGCGGCTGCCCTTCAGTGCGCTCAGAAGGGCGCTGAAGTCGTACTTTAGGCAAACCGATTTATGAAATAGGCTCTAGTTACTAAGCTTCTTCGCCATCGAACAATAAATCTCCACCGCCTGCCGCAATTGCGCTTTCTCCACAAACTCGCCCTCGGTGTGTGCCACGTGAATCGAGCCGGGTCCCAGCAGCAGCGGTTCGCCCCAGTTTGGCAGCGACGGGATATCGGTCGTGAAAGCCGCGACCATGGTAGGCAGACCATCCAGCGTCCGCAGCCGCTGAAAAGGAGTTTCACGCGTGAAGCGGACCTCCGCGAGTTCGCCGACGACCTCTGTAATCTCGCGTCGGAGCGTGTCAGCCGGGCCCACCAGGCGATAGAAAAGATCGGCCTTGGCAAAATCGGAGATCACATTCGGCGCGCGCCCGCCCTGAATGGAACCGACATTCTTTGTGCAAGGGCCAACCTCGGCATCCTCGGAGAGCTTCATGGTGTGCAAACGGTGCAGAGCTTCCACCAGTTTGTCGATCGCCGACTCGCCCAGCTCTGGATACGCCGAGTGGGCCATCTTTCCGCGCGCCACCAGCTCCACGTGCAGCGCGCCTTTGCTGGCCAATGCCAGCTTATTCTCAGTGGGCTCGCCGTTGATCATGAAGCGCACGCCAATCGGCTGCTGGTTGGCCGTTTTCGCGCCGATCGAGTCGCGCTCCTCGCCTACCAGAAATAACAAACCTACGAAGATGCCCTCCGCGTGCAGCTTTTCCGCCGCCAGAATCTGGGCGGCAATAATTCCCTTCGCATCGCAGGCTCCGCGCCCGTAGATACGCCCCTCGTCTTCGGACGATTGAATGAACGGCGGCACCGTATCCATGTGCGTGGAAAAAACAATCTCGGGACGAGCATGTCCGGGCCACATGGCCAGCAGGTTCACGCGCGATCCTTCAACCGGCATTTTCCGCGCTTCGAAGCCGCGCAGCCGCAATTCGTCGCAAAGAAAATCGCCCACCGCCGTTTCATTCGGAGTGATGGATTCGATATCGACCAGGCGGCGGGTGAGGGCGAACAGATCCATGCAGGAAAAGCGTACCAGATAACTTGGGGAGTGCCGGGCGTCCACGCCCGGCGAATCGGCCGACTGGACGGGCGGGTCGCCCGTCGCTCCACTTCAGCCGCTTCACTTCAACTGTTGTACTCTGGTCGCGTGCTGCCCGAAACCTCCAGCATCCGTTCTCTGTTTCTTGACGGGCCAACCGGACGCCTGGAAGCTCTTCTCAACGCCGGGGCGTCGGATGCGACGCACGCCGCCGTAGTCTGCCATCCGCATCCGCTTTATGGTGGGACGTTGCATAACAAGGTCGTCTTCCACGCCATGAAAGCGCTCAACAGTTTCGGATTCCCGGTACTCCGCTTCAACTTCCGCGGCACTGGTCTGAGCGAAGGCGAACACGCAAGCGGCACGGGCGAAGTCGAAGACGTGCGCGTCGCACTCGACTGGCTGGAACGCGAGTACACGCTGCCTATCGTCTTTGCCGGCTTTTCTTTTGGAGCAGCCGTCGGATTGCGTGCCTCTTACGATGACGACCGCGTCCGCGCCCTGATCGCCCTGGGATTGCCCGCCGTGCCGGTGGAAGGCCGAATTTACGACTTTGAATTCCTCCGCACCTGCCCAAAGCCGAAACTCTTCGTCAGCGGAGCGCGCGATCCGTTCGGGCCTCCGGGAAAACTAGAAGCGCTCGTCAACACCTTCGCGGATCCGAAGAAGTTGGTCCGCATCGAAGCCGGAGATCACTTCTTCGAGGGCCGCTTGCGCGAGATGCGGGAGGCAATTGAAGTCTGGGTGAAAGAGACGACAAATTTGTAATTGGAAATTTGTAATTTGAAGCCCTAGGTGAACTTTGCTAATAAAGATTGCGAGTTACAAATTCTTTTAGTTCTTCTTGTTCTTTTTACCTTGCGATTTGCCCCACAGAGCCTTCGCATCCTCACGGCTCAAGTCGCGTTCCCCGAACTCGGCAAATCGGCGGAAGCTGGCGTCCACCAGTTCTCCCAGTTCGTCGAACAGCGGTTCCTCCGGCTTTTTGAAATTCCAGCATGTTTTGCCCTGCATGCGCTTCTTCAGTTCGGGCGAGATGCCTTTCAGCAAATCCGGAAACATGTATACGGGGAAAAGATGAAACGCCACATAGCTCTTGCTGGTAATGGAGGCAAACATTAACGGCTTGCCCAGATACCGGATCGACCTCGATTCGCTCGTATAACCGCCCGGGCCGTCTTTGACTACTCGCAGCTTCTTGTCGTAGGGCCTCAGAATCCTGCGCAGGCCCTGAAAGGCGAGTTCGAATTCCTGCTTCTTTCCGGTGGCTTCGGTCTTCGATGGCATGGCGCTGCATTATATTGCCATTCTCTATAATCTTTCCACATGTCGGAGATCGCTCCAGACCGGCAACAGCAGTTTGCCCGCATGCGCGACGTGGCCCGCGAGATCTTCACCTCCGCCCTGAAGAACGCCTCCATCGAAAGCGCTTTCGCCCGCAACGTGCACTGCGAGCGCCGTGTCCTGCGCATCGGCGAGGATCTCCACGACCTCGATGCCTTCCGGCGCGTTTTTGTGGTCTCCATCGGAAAAGCGGCGCACACCATGGCCGCCGCCCTCGAAGCACAACTTGGCGGCAGTCTGGAAGGCATCGTCGCATCGCCGGCCGAGCCCCAGAGTCAAATCCGCGGCCTCCGCTATTTTTACGGCGGACATCCGACTCCCACAACCGAGTCCATCCGCGCCGCCGGCGCGATTCTCAAATCGTTGAATGCTCTCGACTCCACTTCTCTCGTCATCTTCATGATCTCCGGCGGCGGCTCTTCCATCGTGGAAAAACCAGTCGCGACTCTTAAAGGTGACGGGATTTCGCTTCCCGATCTCGTTGCCACCTACCGAGCGCTCGTGTATTCCGGCGCTCCCATCGCCGAGATCAACGCCATCCGCAAACATCTCTCCGCCGTCAAGGGTGGACGCCTCGCGCAAGCCGCCTACCCGGCGCAGCAGGTTTCAATTCTTGTTTCCGATGTGCCCGACGCCACCCCGGACGCGCTGGCCTCCGGGCCCACCATGCCCGATTCCACTTCCATCCATGACTGCGAGCAAATCGCAGCCAAATACAATCTGATCGAGCAGTTCCCCGAATCGGTTGCCGATCTCTTCCGCCGCCGCGCGCTCGACGAGACGCCCAAGTCCGACGATCCCGCGTTCGTCCGCGCTCGCTGGTGGACCGTTCTCTCTAATAAAACGGCCATCGGGGAAGCTGCCGCGGCCGCGAAACGCGCCGATTTCGCCGTCGAAGTCGATAACTCCTGCGACGACTGGCCCTACGACAAAGCAGCCACATACCTGCTCAATCGCCTGCGCGAACTGCGGAGCCGCGAATTGCCGAGTAAAGCCCCGCGGGTCTGCCTGATCTCGGGAGGCGAAGTGACCGTGGCCGTTCGCAATGGTGGCAGCGGCGGACGCAACCAGCAGTTCGCCCTTGCCTGCGCCGAACTGATCGCGGGCGATGACATTACAGTACTGAGCGCCGGAACCGATGGGATCGACGGCAACAGCCCGGCCGCGGGCGCAATCGTCGATGGCAGTAGCGCTGACCGCATTGGCGCGGAAGCCGTGCGGCAGGCGCTCTCCAGCTTCAATGCCTATCCCCTCTTCGACGCATCCGGCGACGCCCTGGTTACCGGGCCAACCGGAAATAACCTTCGTGACCTGCGCATCCTGTTGGCGTATTAAACAGCTGACGGCAATTCCCGCCGGGACAATTGCCACTTCTTTCTATCGGTCATCGATACGTGCGGTGGCGTACATACGTTTGAACGCACGAGCCGGCACGCTGATTCGGACCGGGAGGATCTTTATTATCCCAAAATCTTTGGGTCCTTTGGCGTCGTAAATTCTTGTAAATTACTCCCCGCCCGGCAGCGTTGCGCTTTCATCCTGCATCCAAGCGAGTGAACCCAATACTACATCGGAGGTTTCGATTGAAACGGACATTACGTGTTGCCCCGCTCTTCGCGTTTGCCTGCGCCGCTCTAGCCGCGTTGTCGAATCTCGCGCTGGCGCAGAAGGTCGATTTTGCTTTTGGCATCAGCACGGTGACAGCGCCCTCGGCCAATGCCAATGGCCCATCGCTCAGCGGTGGTACCTATCCCGGCTTTAGCGGCGATGTGCTCTTCTGGCACAATTTCGGCATAGGGGGAGAAATTTATTGGAGAGCCACCCAGAGCATCTACCCCAGTTTTCCCCCGACCCCGTATCGCCCACTCTTTCTGGATTTCGACGGAGTTTACTCGCCTAGAATCGCCAGCCACGCCCGCCTGGAGTTGTCGGCCGGCATCGGCGCGGTGGACACCCGTATCTACTGCCAGGATTGCAACAATGGCTACACCAACTACGCCACCGACAAGCACTTCATGGGAGACTTTGGCGCCGGCCTCAAAATCTATCCCAAGGGCAACCTCTTTGTCCGGCCCGAGGCCAGGGTTTACCTTGTCACCAACAACCAGTTATTCAGCTCCTCCTACGCCACTCGCTACGGCCTGTCGATCGGCTACACCTTCGGAGGACATTAAGCAACTAGATAAAGTTGTCATCCTACTGAAGCCGAAGACCTGCCGTTTTGCCCAATGTGGCGAAGGCAGGTCTTTTGTCATCTGGATCGCACGTTCCTCCTCATCCCGACACTTCAGCGCGAGTGGCCATACGACCCATCCCGATTTATGATAGGCCTATGAATTTCGGCTTCTCTGGCGAGATGATTTTCCTCTTTCTTCTGGCTCTGATCCTTTTCGGCCCGAAGAAAATGCCGGAGATTGGCCGCCAGGTCGCGCGGTTCCTGAACGAGTTCCGGCGCGCATCCTATGAATTTCGCTCGCAGATCGAGACGGAGATCAATTCTCTGGATGCCGGGAAAACCAGCGGCCATGGCAAGTCTCGGCAGCAGATCCTGCCGCCGGTTCAGGCGCCTCTTGGTTCTCTCGCCAACCGAATCTTCAATCCGCCGCCACCAGAGAAGCTTGCCGCTGAGGAAGATGCGGCCGCCGAAGCCGTCGCGGTGAAGGCTGCAGCCGCCGAATCGGTTGCGCTTAAAGCCGCCGCCGAACCCGTCTCTCTGTCCGCCTCTGCTCCAACCCCGAAGGCAGCGCCCGATGCCTGAAGCCGCCGCGTCCTCAAACCTTACCGAATCCGTCCAAGACAAGGACAAAGACAAAGAGCTCATGCCCACCATGGGCTTCCTCGATCATCTCGAGGAATTGCGCAAACGCATCGTCTATTCCGTCATCGCTGTCGCTGTCGGTTTCTTTGCCTGCTGGGGATATGCCGGGCATATCTACGGCATCATGCAGCGCCCCATCATGGACGCGCTCCAGCGCAACGGCCTTTCGGCCAAGCTCGTGTATGTCAACCCTATCGAGCCTTTCAATCTGTATCTGAAAGTCGGAATGATCGCGGGCTTGTTCGTTGCCTCACCCTTTGTTCTCTATCAGGTCTGGTGCTTCATTTCTCCCGGCCTCTACCGGAACGAGAAGCGCTACGTCATGCCCTTCATGTTCTCGACTATCGCTCTGTTTCTGGCTGGCGGTTACTTCGGCTACAAAATTGTGCTTCCGCAGGCGCTCGTGTTCCTGATCGGCTATGGCAAGGACTTCCAGCCGATGATCACGCTCAGCGAGTACAGTTCCCTGTTTCTGACCATCATCGTCGGCCTGGGAATAATTTTCGAGATGCCGATCGTGATATTTTTCCTGGCGTTGATGGGCATCGTGAGCGCGGGCTGGATGTGGCACAACATCCGATACGCGATCCTCGGAATTTTCGTCGTCGCGGCCATCGTCTCGCCGACTCCCGATATCCTGAACATGTGCATCTTCGCCGCGCCCATGGTGGCTTTGTACATGTTGAGCACCGGAATTGCCTGGCTCGTGCATCCGAATCAGCGGAAGAAAAGAGCGGAGAAAAAATCCGGCTAAGCGAAGAGAATTCAGCCAAGCCGGAAGAACCCAGCCAATCCGAAAAAAACAGCCCCAGAGGGGCGACCTAGCATAGCCCAGCGCTTCAGCGCTGGGAAAAGCGGAAGAAATAATCTAAGTCCCGGAGGGACGGCCGAGTCTTCATGCACACTCACAGAGGATCGCAGCTACGCATTTGTCTGCTGTTGTTTGTTATCGCTATTGCCGCGGCCTGCACGAAGGGAAGCTCAGCCGATGCCGCGAGCGCGGCGCCAAAACCCGAGGCGCCCGTAGCGACGCCTACGCCTGAGACTCCGTTTACAGCCGCAACTCCCGACAACGCCCCTCTCCCGCATATCGACGCCAAACGCGCCTTCCAGTACACGCGCGAGGTCACAGCCTTCGGCGAGCGCTATATGGGCAACGAGAATCACAAGAAACTCGAGCGCTACATGCTCGATCATCTTAAAGACGACCACCTGAAAGCCGATCAGATCGAAGAAGATGCCTTCACTGCCGACACCGTTGAGGGAAAGTTCCCCGTCCGCAATATCCTGGCTAAATTTCCCGGCACAAAAGACGGCATCATCGTCATCATGGGCCACTACGACACAAACTATTGGCTGCGCGGCACCGGATACGTCGGCGCCAACGACGGCGGTTCTTCCACTGCGATCCTGCTCGAATTCGCCAACCAGTTGCACGGCGCGGTGCCCGGCAAAAAGCGTGATGGCTACAGCGTCTGGCTGGTCTGGACCGACGGCGAAGAAGCCGTGAAGTCGTGGTCTGACACTGACAGCCTTTATGGCACGCGCCATCTCGCCGAAAAATGGGAGAAAGACGGCACCCTGAAAAAGATTAAAGCGCTAATCGTAATGGACATGATTGGCGATGCCGACCTCGATATCCAGCGCAACACCATAGGAACTCCCTGGCTGCTCGATCTTGTCTATGCCGCCGCCGCGCGCCTGGGCTACCAGTCCCATTTTTATGCCATGCAGGGCCCTATCGAAGACGATCACGTTCCTTTTGTTAAACGCGGCGTCCCTAGTGCCGATGTAATCGACCTCGACTACGGCTACAACAACGTCTTCCACCACACGCCGCAAGACACCATGGACAAGCTCAGCCCCAACAGCCTGCAAATCGCAGGCGACACCGTTCTCGAAACCATCCACATGCTCGACCAGAAGTAACGTCGCTTCCGTGCCCGAAGCGCGAAGACATGCTTGCCCGAATCCCTGCGAATATAGTAGTTTTTCCATGCTTGGGGGTGAGTCGTGACAACACGCCGTGACTTCCTGAGGACTGCGTCCGCCGCCGCGCTCGCTGCGGGCGTTGCCCATCCGCTATCGTGGGCATCCGGAGTTTCGTCGGCCGCCGATTCTGCCTACGGACACTCTGGGTACGATCATGCATCTATCGCCATCCCCGGCAAAGACGGCATGATCGTTCGTTCCGCCCGCTTTTTCGACCTCGAGACCCCGGTTGAGTTCATGACCAGCTGGATCACGCCGGTCAATCATTTTTTCGTCCGTAACCACATGTTCGAGCCTGCCCCGATCGACGCCAAGACGTGGAAGCTCTCAATCACCGGAGAAGTAGCGCAGCCGCTGACGTTCACGCTCGCCGATCTGGAGAAGTTATTTCTCCACTCCGTGGTCAACACGATGGAGTGCGCCGGCAACGGGCGCTCACTGCAGAATCCGAAGGTCCCCGGAATCCAGTGGGGCAAAGGAGCCGTCGGCAATGCCAGATTCTCCGGGCCCAGCCTGAAGACGCTTCTCGAAAAGGCTGGCGTTAAAGACACGGCCAAACACGTCCAGTGCCGCGGACTGGACCAGGTTCCGGGCAAGGTTCCGCCTTTCATTCGCAGCATTCCGATCGAGAAAGCCATGGACGCCGACACGCTGGTAG
The DNA here is from genome assembly GCA_049585515.1 of Terriglobales bacterium. GTDB lineage: Bacteria > Acidobacteriota > Terriglobia > Terriglobales > Acidobacteriaceae > Acidiflorens. Next base: position 14,049 of record JBAVAA010000016.1, read on the forward strand.
CGACAAAAATGAACGGCGTCCCGCTTCCGGCCCGCCATGGATTTCCGGCGCGCGTCGTAACTCCCGGCTGGGCCGGAGCCAACTCCTGCAAATGGCTCACGGAAATTACCCTCCTCGACAAACCGGCAGAAGGAAATTTCATGAATCCCGGCTACCGCCTGCCCAACACACCTGTAAAGCCGGGCGAAACCGTCAAGCCCGAGGACACGCATCCCGTCACCGCGCTATCCGTCAAGTCGCTGATCGCCTCCCCATCCGATGGCGCCAGGCTCAAATCCAGCGCCCACGTCATTCAAGGCGTTGCCTGGGCCGGCGAAGCTG
>JBAVAA010000017.1:0-2517 GCA_049585515.1 Terriglobales bacterium
GGCTAGTTCCGGCATCTTCTGCACAAGCTCGGGAAACAGGGCCGCCGGAAATTTTAGTAGGCGACTGTCCACGACTGCCCGGCCGCCCACGGTAAAACGCTTCATTCTTGAAAACGGAAGCGCTCCCGTGACATTCCCCGCATCGATGGTGAATGCGACAGTTTCGCCGCCTATCTCGCCACGAATCTCGATTTGTCCTTCAAGGATAACGAACATCGCATCCGCGGGATCGCCTTGACGGGTATAGGCCTCGCCCGCTTTGAAGTGGAGGTCTTGCGCCTGGCTGATAAACCACGCGAGTTGATCCTCTGGCAAATCTGCGAAGGCGGGGACGCGAAGTAGTTCCGAATTTTCGACCATTTAGACCTTGCTCAAATACTGATGGATAAACTGCACCGCTACCGATCCCTCGCCGACGCCAGAAGCGACGCGCTTCACGGAACCATGCCGCACATCGCCGACCGCGAAGATGCCGGGAATATTCGTTTCGAGCAGAAACGGATCCCGGTCGAGCGTCCAACCCTTGGGATGCTCGCCATCCCGAATCAGATCGGGCCCCGTCAACAGGAAGCCCCGGTCGTCGCGCTCGACAAGATCGCCCAGCCAATCCGTGCGCGGCAGGGCGCCGATGAAGATGAACATGGAACTCGCCGAGACACGCTCGAGCTTATTGGAATCCGAACAAAGGATCGAAACCTCTTCCAGATGCGTTTCTCCATGCGCCTCCGCCACGCTGGCATTGGGCCACACCTGAATGTTGGGCGTCTCCTTGATCTGATCAATCAGATACTGCGACATGGTGCTGGCGAGTGAACTGCCGCGCACGACCATGACGACGCGGTTCGCGTATTTGGCAAAATACATGGCCGCCTGGCCTGCCGAATTTGCGCCACCGATCACATAGACGTCTTCGCCCTTACAGGCCAAGGCTTCGGTGGCGCCGCCGCCGTAGTAGACGCCGGCACCCTGGAGACGATCAACCCCGGGAGCTTCGAGGCGCCGCCACTGCACTCCGCTTGCTATCATCAGTGCGTGGCAAGATAATTCGTTGTCGTCGGCCATTTTAATGATGCGATACGATCCTTCGGTGCGAACCGCGACCGCTTCCTGAGGAGACAGAATTTCCACTCCAAAACGCTGCGCCTGCGCTACCGCGCGCCGCGCCAGATCGTTGCCGCTGAGTCCCGACGGAAAACCCAGATAGTTCTCAATCCGCGAACTCATGCCCGCTTGTCCGCCGGGCGCTTCGCGCTCAATCATCACCGTGTGCAGGCCCTCCGACGCGCCATAAACCGCGGCTGCCAAGCCGGCTGGTCCACCACCGACAATCGCCAGATCGTAAAAATTGGTTTGGGCTCGGGTGCGAAGACCGACTTTTTGCGCAACATCGGCGGGCAGGCTTTCGAGAAGTTTTGTTCCGTCCGGAAAGAGCACGACCGGGAGACTGGAAACCTCGTCGCCCAAAGCTTCTACGAGGCGTTTAGTTTCTGGGTCGTTCGCGGAGGTTTCAACGTCGATCCACTGATACGGAACGCGATTGCGGGCGAGGAAGTCCCGCAACTCATACGACCGGGGCGACCATCTGGTGCCAAGAACACGAATTCCCTGGAACGCCGGCCGGTAAGAAGCTTGCCAATCATCGAGCAAGTCATTCAATTGCGGATATAAATGCTCCGTCGGCGGATCCCACGGCTTCAGAAAAAAGTAGTTGATGCTGGCCTGATTGATGGCGCTGATGGCGGCGTTCGTATCGGCATATGCGGTGAGTAGCGCGCGCTTGGCATCCGGAAATACATGCATGGCCTCCTGCAGGAATGTGACGCCGTCCATGCGGGGCATGCGCTGGTCCGCCAGCAGCAGGGCCACGCTGTCATTGCGGACCTTCAACTGCTTCAGCAAGTCCAGCGCGCCTTCCGGAGATTCGCTCCCAATCACTCGATACTCGGCTCCATACTGCGAGCGCAGGTCGCGTTCGATCGCCCGCAATACATCGGAATCATCGTCGACACTCAGCAGAATCGGCTTGGGCATGATTTGCTCTCAGGGCCCGACGTAATAATCAAACTGCGAGATTCAGCGCCTAAAGGCGCGTCTATTTTAGATCGTTTTGTGGCACGCCTGAAGGCGTGCCCTGATACGAATCACATGTGTTATTCGACGCGCTAAACTTGAACATTACTCAAGCCGCAAGTTCACCGGCCTCGACTTCATCTATATAGCACCAGATCCATGACTCTCCCGGCTCGATGGAGCGCATCAGAGGATGCCTGGTGTGCTGAAAGTGCTTGGTGGCGTGCTTGTTTTTGGACGAGTCGCAACAGCCCACGTTCCCGCAAATCAGGCACATGCGCAGGTGGACCCAGGTATCGCCCAGTTTGACGCACTCCTCGCATACATGCGTTTTCGGTTTTCGTACTTTGATCTGGTCAAGATGCGTACATACTTCCGCCATAAATCCTCCCGTGTTGCCGATTGTTTTCACTCCGCTGAGCACTCCGCAGTCGTATGACTTTGGTC
>JBAVAA010000018.1:0-2098 GCA_049585515.1 Terriglobales bacterium
ACATTAGATAGCCGAACTGTAGAAACGGGGCTTGCCCCGTCTTTGTAGACGTCACGATCCGCTCGCGGCGGAGTCGCGTCGAGCCGCGTCTGTACAGTAACGGAGCAACAGGTCGTCTTCATCCGTACCGGGCATAAGCGGCTTCTAAGGCAATTTATGCCGGGCTGGCATCGGCGTTGCAAGCTGATCCGCATGTCCACGAATTTTCCAATCCCGCGAGACGCCGCGCGCGATCCCGATCATCCACTGGCTCGCGCCTTTGCTTCATTACGGAAAGATCGGCGAGTGGATCGAGAAACTCGGCTTCGCCACCGAACAGGAAGTCACCACCGCCCTCGCGCTGCAATGGGGATGTCCCGTCGCCCGTTCCTTCGATCCTTCCGCCATCCCGTCTCCCGTCATCCCGCTTCCCATTCTCGAAGCCTTTCAGATGCTGCCCCTCAACTACGCGTCCGCAACCGATACTCTATACATCGCATTCGGAGAGCGCGTCGATCACGCTGCCTTGTACGCCATCGAAAAAATTCTCAATTGCCGCACCCAGCCCTGCGTTGCCGGACGCAAAAACATCGCCCGCCAGCTCGACCTGATGCGCCAGCTCCCGCGCCCCAGCGATGTAGAATTCGGCCCCATGGACGATCTCGCCGAAATGGGGCGCATCGCCGCCAGCTACACCACGCGCCTCACCCCCGGACAAGTTCGCCTGAGCCGCATTGGACGCTTCATCTGGCTCCGGCTCGATGCCCGCATGCGCGCAGGGACGAGCGCCCCATCGGTAAGCTCACCACAGCTTCTCGCCAGTCCAGCCGCGCGAACCTCGCCAGCGCCCCGCTCAATCCCAACCAACCTCGTCTTTCGCCTCGCCACCGATTCTGCCCGTGTAATCCCAATAATTATGGATTGTCATCCTGAGCGGAGCAGAGACTTCACAAAGTGAAGTCTCCGCGTAGTCGAAGGACCCCTATCCTCACCCCAGGCCAGTTTTGGCAACCATCACACTTATTGACTTAGCGATAGGTTTTTGAGTACTAACGCCTAAGCTACCTTCACCATGACTGGGATCAGCTTCTGCTCCGACAAAGGCTCGGTTCTTCCTCGCGTCTCGCGATGTCCGCACGAATCCCCGAGGCACTCTAAATCATCTGCTATTAGCGTGACTCGCCCTCCGTGAAATGGAAACCGTTCACGGGGTAAGCGAAGAAGGAGCACATCATGCCTATCCCTCTGATCTCGGGCCTAACTGTCGCCTTCGGTCTTCTTGCATGGAGCGTTTTCGCCGCGCAATACATTTGGCCGGCGATAAGCAAACGCGAACGCGCGGAAGCACTCAAGCCGATCCTCGTGTTGCATGGGTTCAGGTATATCGGCCTCGCATTCTTGATCCCCGGCGTCGTTTCTCCACAATTGTCCGCCACTGTATTCGCTCGCGGCCTGGCCTATGGGGATCTGGCAGCCGCGACCTTGGCCCTCATCGCGCTCGCCGCTCTCCGAACCAGATTGGGCGAACCTCTGGTCTGGATCTTCAACATCATTGGGACGGCCGACCTGCTGAATGCGTTTTACCAGGGTAACCACCTTTCGCTCGCGGACACCCCGGGATTGCTGGGCGCAGGTTACTTTATCCCAATCCTCGGCGTTCCTCTCCTCCTGGTCACGCATGTTCTAGCGTTCAGGTTGCTCATGCGGAGACAGGCCGCCGCACCCTTGCGTGTCGTGCGCGGTGCAGCCTAACTCGGCCCGCGCATTGTGGCCCTGAGGTTTTTTTGGGCAAAATCTTTGTCAAGTCCCCGTCGCGCCCATTTTCCGTCTAAGACAATGAATCGGTGAGGCAAATAAATCCGCAAAGTTTGGCGGGGCAGGCAGGTGAACCCGATATAATAGAACTAAGAAGGAAGAAAAAAGGGTGCAGATCAATCTGCACCCTTTCTTAGTGGTGTCCGAAGGGCAAGCTTGGCCCGACTGCGAGTTTTGAACAGTCCGTCTGGCGCGCTTCTAACCCCTTATTCCGGAATATTTTACAAATAAACCTTTAGATACAAAGATTTGGCGGGGATTTTTTCCTAAACCCATGATTCCAATAGATCGAAAAACAAAAAAG
>JBAVAA010000019.1:0-3681 GCA_049585515.1 Terriglobales bacterium
CTGCACCTTCTCTTCAAACTGGCCGATCACCCAACGCCGGTCGGGCACGAAGCACGTCGCGGAGTTCACCTCAACAACAATTGCGCCCGTAGCGGTTGTTCCGAGAACGTCAAAGACTGGGGTGCACTTAGCCGTCGCAATGTGCGCGAACTTCTTCCTGAGGTCGATGAGGTGCACTTTACCTTCCGCACTGTCGTAGTCGAACAGAGTTGTGAAGGGAAATTTACCGTCTTCGGCGAGAGTTCCGAACACGCGTCGGCCGTCCTGCGAGAACCCGTACAGGCGTAGGGATAGGTTTCGGTTCCATGCGGCATCGCTGGTGAGAAGATCGACGACCACCGGGGCACCCGCCGGACCAGGGCTCAGGAAAAGCTGATACTCGGCTTGGCAATCATGGGAGTTCTTGCTGTGATCGTCCTCGCTCTCGACCTTGAGTAACGCGACAACCCCGTCGCGACCGCGTACGGGTTGCGTCTGGGTCGTGGCGATGTTGGCGCAGGGCGTGGATACGGCCTGCGCGGGAAGCAGGAATACAGCGACGAGAACAGGCAGCAACATGAACAAGAGTTACCTCAAGAACGGCAGGTACGAGGCTGACCACCCCGACCCCCAAACTCTTGAAGTAACGATCGGCACCTCAGGAGCAGATCGCAACTTAAACTCCCGCCGGCGCGCAAGATGGTCGGCACGATTCGCGCGCCCCATTATGCGCCGCACCCAACTACTTTGCGAAAGCCTTAACGCCTGCGGCTTCGTCTTCTTTCACGTCGAAGACGGTATAGAGCTTCGTGATCTGCAGCAGATCGTGTACTTTCTTGGTAAGGTTCAGCAATTTGAGTTCGCCGCCCTGGTTTTTGGCCGTGGTGAAGGCGCTGACAAGTTCGCCGATCCCTGAGCTGTCGATGTAGTTCACGTCCCCGAGGTTCAGCAGGATCTTCTTCTGTCCCTTGGAAAGCAAATCGCGCACGGTATCGCGGAGAACCACACTGCCTTCGCCGAGGGTGATCCGGCCGCTAAGGTCGACAATGGTGACACCATCCACCTGACGAGTACTGGACTTCATGGTCACTGAGGAGCCTCCTTGGAGTCCGCGGGGTTGCCGTGGACATGCTTGATCATTTTAAGTTCGGTGCCTGTCTGGGACGGATGGATTTCCACCACGTCCATGAATGAGCGTATCAGGAAAATGCCACGCCCCGAGGTCTTCATCAGATTGTCGGGCGCCAATGGATCCGGAATCTTGCCGACGTCGAGCCCTTTGCCCTGATCGCGGATAACAATCACAAGGTCGTCGTCGGTGCGTTCAAACGCAAACATAACCTTTTTGTTCGGGTCGTAGGCATTGCCATGCAAAACTGCATTCACGGCGGCTTCCCTGACCGCCATGGAGATCTTCATAATCTCTTCTTCATCGAAGCCGGCCTCGGTCGCCATGCGGGTAGCCGTCTCTTCGGCGCTGTTCACAGTCTCTAACGTCGAGTCGAGCGTAAACGAGACGCGGTCTGCGGTCATAATAGCCTAATATGATCGAACGTTCCTGAACCGACCTTCGCCTCGCTTGCTACGATGACGCGGTGTCTATCGAGCTGCCCGATTGCGTGGGACGGGCGAATTGAGAGTTTGCCTGTAGGGCCAGCAAAAGTCAACGCGATACCCGATATGGTAGTGTCCTAATTCAGCGGGAATTGTTGCACTGGTTGCGCCGGCATCCTTGCCGGCGTCCACCTAAGGAGGCCTCGATGAACGTAAAGCGCGAAGTTTCGCAGCCCAATGCGAGTCTTATCCCAATACCCTATGGATGTATGACCATCTTCATCGTCGTTCTAGGCGGGCTGTTGCTCTCTTCGGCTGCGATCGGGATTGCGATTCTAAAGTAGCCCGGTGGCCATCCTGCTCTCAGGCCGCTGCCGCTCCCTGCACCGCAGAGAAGAACCGCTTCAGTTTGGTCGCATCCAGTTGGCCGTCGGTTCGCACCCCTGAACACACATCCAGTCCGAACGGAACCACCTCTGCTATGGCCTGGCCTGCGTTCTCCGGCGTGAGCCCTCCGGCCAGAAATAGCGGGATGCCAATGCGCTCGCGGATTGCGCGGCTGAGGCTCCAGTCGTGAGTCCTGCCCGTACCGCCTAATTCTTTAATGGACAGTTTCCGATTGCCGGAATCGAGCAGGATTGCATCGACATGCGGCGCCACGCTTGCGGCCTCGTCGACCGATTCGGGGCCGGTTACGTGGATGACCTGAACGATGGAAATTCCGGGCAAGGCGTCTTTCAGATCGCGATGCGTGCCTTGAGCGAGATGATCGCAGAGTTGGATCGTATTCGTGCGGCAGAAGCGTTGCTGCTCGACGATGTCGGAGACTCGTTGGCGGGAAGTCAGCAGGAATGTGCCAATCGGAGGTGGAACGGTCGCGGCAATCTTTGCGATGAGCTCATCGCTAATGACGCCGGGTCCGCTCGGCATATGTGAAACCAAACCTAATGCGGACGCTCCGCATTCGATGGCCAGAGCCGCTTCTTCCGCGCTTCCGATGCAGCAGATTTTGACACGGGGCAGAGCCATTGAGACGTTGAACGATTTAGTCATTCAATCATTTATAACCGCTTCTATAACCGCTTGGGACGGAGGTTTTTCCAATGATTCAATCACTCAATCTCTTATTCATTCAATGGTGCCTACTCGCCGTACGGAACCCAGATGTTCTTCACCTGCGCGGCGTGCTCAAGGAACCAGCGGCCCTCGGCAAGTTTCGGGTTGAACCAGTCGATAGCGCGGCCTTCGTTGGTGAAGACCTGCTTCAGATTGCCGACCGACATTGCCTTCGCGGCCGCGGCGCTGGCTTCATCGCCAAAACACCAGATAGCGTCGACGTCGTCGTGTTCGGCGAGCGGCTTCAAGAGTTGCGACGTATATCCGGTCACTATGTTCAGTGCGCCGCCGGGGAGGTCACTGGTGTCGAAGAGCTGGTAAAGATCTCCGGCGATTAGAGGATAGGCTTCGGACGGGACGGCGATCACGGTGTTTCCCACCGCGAGCGTGGGCATTATCAGCGAGAGAAAACCGAGAAGCGGCGCCTCCCGCGGACAGACGATACCTACTGTCCCAATCGGCTCATTCATTGCCAGGGCAACGTTCCTGAACGGAGGATTGTGCACCGCACCATCAAACTTATCAGCCCAGGCCGCATAGGAGAAAATGCGCTCGATGCTAAGTTCAACTTCCTCGGCCGCCTGCTTTTCTCCGACCACGGCAGCGAGGCGATGGGCAATTTCATCGCGCCGCTGCGAAAGATTCTCCGCGCAGTAGTAGAGAACCTGGGCTCGATTGTGCGCTGTAGCCTTCGTCCACCCAACTGCCTTGCGGGCTGCTTCGACGGCGTTACGAATATCTTTGCGATTGCCCAGCGGAGCTTCACCCAGCAGCCGTCCATCGGCCGCGCGCACTTCGATGCTGTAGCCGGAGTCGGGACGCACCTGCTTGCCCCCGATGTAGAGCTTGACGGTGCGATCGATCCCAGGAATGCCGGCGGGAGTGGCAGGCGAATAATCCGGAGTGCTGCTTTCATTCTTGCGTTCGTTCGCCAAACTGCCCGCGTGCTCTCGTTTTTCTGAGAACTGAGAACCGGGAACTGAGAACTCGCCCGCGAGTGCCGGCGAGCTCTTGAACCACGCGGGCTCCAGA
>JBAVAA010000020.1:0-4242 GCA_049585515.1 Terriglobales bacterium
GCGTAATCTCACGAGGAACTAAAATGCGCCTCCAGACCGGCGGCCTTGTGCCGAGGAGGGTCACTTTGATGACATACACTTCCACGCCGGTTTCGGGCTGTCTCAAGCGGCCGTGTCCTCCGCCAAGAATTTGGCGAAAGAACGGATCGACTTCAGCTTGTCCTCCCGCAACCCGCCCAACTCTTCCTCCCCGAGTCGCTTTTCGTACAAGAGTCTCCCAAACACTTGCGTCAGTTTCGAATACCGATAGTCGTACTTGCGGTCGATCTCTTTACGGCGTTCGGTCAGGTAATGTTCCAAGTCCCACAGATCCGACGACTGCTGGATCTGGCTGACCATCATCTTTGCTTGCTGAATCACCTCGTGAAGCTCTCGCCCCAGGGCAGCGTCGAAAGCTGTGCGGGCGATGGCTCTTTCCGATTTCGACCACGTCGGCTCGTTCTGGTAGGGATACGTGTTCGGGGTCGCAGATGGGCTGCTCATATTCCGATCCTCCCTGGCCGCATTCTATGCCTTGCCCGATTTCCTTTTCTACTCCTTCGCTGGGCCCGGTCGTCGGGACAGATTCCACATGTTTCGCCTGCTGCTGCCCATCCGTTCCGAGCTCGAAAAGGTCGTTCACTGGATGCCCGAGATTCTGTTTGCAGCCGAGATAGCGTTCCGTGGTCTGCACGGATGCATGCCCGAGCAAGAACTGAATCTGCTCGAGCTCACCGCCGCGATCGTGGCACAGCTTCGCGCACGTCCGTCGCAGGTCGTGCGGTGCAATGTGCTCCAAGCCTGCTCTCGCGCAGCAGGTTCTGACCACGTACCAGACAACGTTCTGCGAGAGGCCGCGGCCCCACACCTTTCCCTGTCTGGCGACCGCTCGAAAGATTTTGCCCTCACCAATCCCAGCGACCCGTGTCCATTGATCGAGAGCGGCTTTCACCCAGTTCGGAATGGGCACCGTGCGAATGTGGCCACCTTTGCCAATCAGATCAACCACGGCCCAGTGTCCTTGGCGCATCTGGATGTCGTCCAACTCCAAACCGACCAGTTCCGACCTGCGAAAGCCACACCCGAACAACATGGCCAACATCGCATAATCGCGCTTGGCGCGCATCGTGTCTCCCCCCGCATGCTTGAGCACTTCCGAACTCTGCTGCGCGCTCAACCAATTCCCGGACCGGAATCCGAGCTGCTTGACCCCCTTGACACGGCTAATCCCCGCGGCCAACTCGGGACTCAGCAAGCCAGCGTCGGCGGCTTCGTGAGCCAGGCGACGCACGGCTGCAAGCTGCTGGTTGATGGTGTTGGCGGCCAGATGCCGTGATTCCAGGTACATGCGATAGCGCACGACGACGATGCGATTGAAGGCCAGTCGAGGCTCGGAGCAGTACCAGGCGATGAACTGATCGATGGCGTACTCGTAGACTCGACGCGAAGCTGGCGAGCCGAGGCTATGGAGAACTGCCGTTTTACAATGATCCAGGTCTGGCAGGCGGAGCACTCGGCGACGATAGTTCGGCTTGATTCTCGGTTTGCCCATAGCGACGGCCTCCCAATGCCGCAGCTTTGGGACGACAGAGACCGCCTGGGCGATGCAATCAACTGTGGGTTCGACTGGTTCTGAGCGCTATCGCCTGATTTCGCCAGTCACGCATTTCCACTCACACGTTGGAAGATTCGGACAAGTTTTTCCAGCGCCTTCGAGGTTAGAGCATCTGTCCTGCTGCCACCGAGGATGAATCGGACAAGCGTATAGCCAACGAACAAACAGGCAAGGACTACCCACACGAGAACCCCGAGGTCGCCCCGCGAGGGCATTGGGATGTTGTACTTGATACTCAAGAAAATCCAGATGAGGAATAGAGTTACGATTCCAAGTCCAGTCGCGAATAGTCTTAATTGATCCCCGCGAGGGCGCAGACCTGCCAAGCGGATCATTACTGTTATGTAGTGATCTTCACGTTTAAGAAAACGGATTGCGGCCCACCATCTGTCGTAATCGTCACGAGAACCCTTGCGAATATGCCGGTCGACCTTCGTAATTAGTTTCGCAATTTTGTGTTCATACTCGTCTTGGTCGTACTGACGATCAAAATCCTCGTTAACTTTCAGCATGTCAGGAAGCGTCCATCCACTTTCCGTGAAGTACAGCATTTTGCGCTCGACTTCGGAGAGCGGGGAGCTCTCTCGCTGCGCTTCCTCGACGATCTGGGAAATGATGAACTCTTTGGCTTCCCGTCCGCTGTGGAATGCCTTCATGTGGCGAATTCTACTCCTGGTCCCAGTGGGCGATACGCATGGTTGGCGTAACATCGCAATTTCACCAACAACCGGGTTCCGAGCCCAAACGCCCGTTTACGTCAACTTCATCGTTCGAGCCCTGACTTGCCGCTCCGCATCAAACAAATCGCGGATAGTCTTCATTCTCTCTGGGAAATATTGCCCCAGCCAATCTAGCCAAATGTCTATGGAGTTTCCAAATGGGTAGCATTCCAGAGAAGCACCACTCTCCAACAACAATCTAACGAACGATGGATGGCCAGTGTGCGCTGCTAGGGAAAGAGCCGTATCGCGATGGTTGTTCCTTCTGTCAAGGTCGGCGCCTTTTTCGATGAGCAGCCTTCCGATGCTTGTGTCGCCCTCCATTGCAGCGAGCATCAGCAGAGTCCAACCATAGTGATTACTGAGATTAGGGCCCAGCCCCTCCTCCAATTCCTTTCGGAGATGGACGGTGTCGCCCCTCTTAATGACTCTCGTCGCCTCGTCGAAGGTCATCGCTCAGAGGCTCCTTCTGGCTCCCCAGGTCAAACGAGCTTTATTGTAACTGCGCTTCCGTGCCTAGTTGTTGAAAAATCGCAATTACACTCGTTGACCGAGAATCGCCGAAAGCGCCTGATCACCTCAACTGCAACTTAGCCTCACGCAATCGACCGTAAGCTGCTTCGCAACCTCAGCAAAGCTGGTCCCAGCGCTCCGATCCCGGCAAGCCAGATGATAAGCGTTAAATCCACTACCCAGTCCGGCGCCACTCCGACGCGGCGCAGCACAAACGGCAGAAAATTCCATGTCGAGATGTGGACATAATCCCAGGGGTCCTGGGTCATGGCAGGAGTGGTCAATCTCCAGGCATCCATCTTGCCCAACGCGAACGCGACGATGTTTTTGAAGCGCAGAGCGATCACGAAGGTCGGATGTCCGAATGTCTCTTCCTGATAAATTTCCAGCGGCAACCAGAAGGCGAGCGATGCCAACTGGATCACTACGCTGGCTGCGATCAGTACACATCCGGCGCGCCAGATGGCTTTGCCTAGAGTTTCCCGATGGTGGAAGAGCAGCGGCACGGCGAGCAGCGTTGCCAATTCCACCGTGGTCGATATGTAGCGGTCTCCCCAGGCGAAGTCGCCAGCCCAGTAGGTGTATCTCGCATAAAAGCTGATGTAACCCACCAACAGAAGAAGGGAGGTTGCTCCATAGGCGCGAACTTCTGGCGTCAGGCGTCTCCATAGCCATGCCAGTAGAAAAATTGCCAGCAGAAGAAGAGGGTCGAAAAGAAAGATCGACTTCTCCGGCTGGAGTAGCGGGCCGAGAAAGCCGGTGTGAAAGGGTGTGCTCCAGGGAAAGTTCACCGGCAGCGTCGGATCGCGCTGTCGATATTCACGGGCGAAAATCGCCACGTATGTATTGGTGAAGGATCCGAAGCGGTAAAACTGGTAGGCACGATCGAGGATGAGAAAGAACGCGTACACGGGGGCGGCGACTTGGACGTAGGAGAGAAGACGCCGCCAAACCGGAGGACTTTGCGCTGCTTGAAACCAAAGCACCAGCAGGACAAAGACTCCTGCGGCCATCAGGTCCAGACCAGTGGTAAGGCGGGTGAGCAGGTTCAGCCCCAGCGCGCAGGAACCGATCAAGAGCGCGCGCCGGTTGTCGGTGCGCAGCCATTCATATTGAAAGGAGAACCCCGTCAGCGTCAGCAACATGATGTAGTTGTTCTCCATCATGTTCTGCGTGTAATGAAGATGGGTGGTCGCGAACAGCAAGGCCAGCACGCCGGCTACCGATTCCTTCATGCTAAAGAGCAACTGACGCAGAAATCGAAAGGCAATCAGCGCGGTGAGGACGTTCACCAGAATGTTGGTGGTGTAGCTGACCACGATGCTACGGATGGAAGGGTCGTCTTCGTACTCCGAGAAGATCGGCCAGTGGGCGATCCACGTCCCCAGGAGATCGGCGGGCAACATGAGCAGCGAC
>JBAVAA010000021.1:0-5952 GCA_049585515.1 Terriglobales bacterium
GGTAAACGTTGCGAAAAGCGCCAGCGCCCATGGGAGACGGGCGGTCGCGCCCGAACGGCACTGGATCGGGCGCCTAATAGACTTCGGATTTGGCCGCTCGCGTCATCAGGTCTTTAATAGCCTGTTGAGGCGCTTTTCCCTTTTCGAGGATGTCGAACATCTGCTCCGTGATTGGCATCTCGACATTATTCTTGCGGGCTAAACCGACCGCAGCCTTGGTGGTGAAAACTCCTTCCGCCACGGCTCCGTGCATGCCGGCAATAATGTCCGGCAATTTGCGGCCCTTACCCAGTTCGACGCCGACGCTGCGATTGCGCGAGAGATCTCCGGTACAGGTTAGAACCAGATCGCCGAGCCCGGATAGTCCAGACATGGTCTCGAGCCGGCCACCGGAGGCCACGACCAGACGTGCCACTTCGGCGAGGCCGCGCGTGATCAGCGCGGCGACGGAATTATGCCCGAGGCCGAGTCCGTCGCAGACGCCGGCAGCGATGGCGATGACGTTTTTCAGCGCGCCACCTAACTCCACGCCAATCACATCATCGTTGGTATAGACGCGAAAGCGGGAATCGCTGAACGCCTGCTGCACTGCGCGCGTCACTTCGTTATCGGCGGAGGCCACGGTGACCGCGGTCGGATCGCCGCGCGCCACCTCTTTGGCAAACGACGGCCCGCTCAATGCTGCCAAGCGCGCAGGGAACTTGCGATTGAGCAAGACGTCGCCGATCACTTCCGTCATGCGCAGCAGAGTCTGGTCTTCGAGTCCTTTGGTGCAACTGACAATTAGGGTCTCCGGATCGAGTGCAGGGGCGATACGTTCGAACAGCGCCCGGCAATGCTGCGAGGGCATGACGCTGACGAGAATCTCTGCGGCGTCAAGCGCGGCGTTCAGGTCGGTGGTCGCCTCAATCGATTCCGCTAGGATGAATCCGGGCAGAAAGAGCTCGTTCATTCGGCTCTTGGCGATGCTATCGGGAACTTCGCGCTCATTCGCCCAGAGCCGGATCTGGTGAGTTCCTTTACGTCCCAGCGCGATGGCCAGTGCTGTTCCCCAGGCGCCGGCGCCGATTATGGCAATGCGGCTCATGGTCGGCTTGCTCCTGAGTTCGCTGGTTCGGTTTCTGATTTCGCTCCGATCTTGGCTCCGATCTTCGATTCGGTTCCGGCGGCAAGACGGCCAATATTCTGGCGATGCCTCCAGATGACCAGCGCAGAAACCAGTGCAATAAGAATCAGTTGCCGCGAATCCACGTATTCACGGAGCGCCCACGTCAGCAACGGAAAAGCCGCTGCCACTGCAACGGACCCTAGCGAGACGTAACGAAAGGCGACGGCAATCATAAGGAATAGGACCACCACACACAGAATCGATTTCGGGGTCAGCAAGATAAAGGCCCCGAGGCTCGTGGCAACGCCCTTGCCTCCGTGGAATTTGAGCCAGACCGGAAACAGATGCCCGAGCACGGCGAAGAATGCGGCCGTCGTCATGATGAGCTGCTGATGCGGTCCTTTGAACAACACGCGCGCCAAAAGCACCGCAGCCAGTCCCTTGGCGGCGTCGAGCAGCAGGGTTGCAATTCCCAGTGCAGGAGACTTGCGGGCCACGTTGGTGGCGCCAATGTTGCCGCTACCGCTCGCGCGCACATCCTCACCCGTGAAAATCCGCACCAGCAGGTACCCGAACGGGATGGACCCCAGCGCGTAGCTGAGGGCGGCGGTGATGAGGTATCGAGTCATGTTTGGTTTGCTGTATATCTAAAATTGCAATCCCGCCACCACGCTACTATCGCCCCACGGCGCTCACTCACGAGCTTCGCATCTGAAAGCTCCGCAGCTTGGTATACTTCGATCCTCCCGCTGAAAGCTGGCTTTGATAGAGAATAAACTCGCGAGCTGTCATTTTGCCGAAGTCGATGTCGCCCATCGCGGCGAGCCGCTTTTCCAGCATTCCGAACACTGCGTTGGGACCGTCGCCCTTGCGCCATTTCGGCGAGCCCGATCTGCCTCCGGCGCGAGCCAGAGTCAGATGTGGACTATACGGCCGCTCTTCGCGCGGAATGCCGAGTTCGGGGACAGCTCCATCGATACTTTCGGCCAGCGCAGCCAGTTGCGGACCGGCGTGAATTCCAATCCAGAATACGCGCGGAGCCTTTGCCGTTGGGAAGAATCCATATCCGCCAGCGCGAATCTCGAACGCGCCGCTTTCAATCCTCCGCAAACGTTCTGCGATCACCTGGGTCTGCTCTGGCGTCTGCTCTCCAATGAACTTCAATGTGATGTGCGGCGACTCCGGACGCACCCAGCGCGTATCGGGCGCGAAGCCCTGAACGCCTTCGACGAAGCGCGCAATGCGCGCGCGGACTTCAGAATCAAGATCGATGCCAATGAATATTCGCATGCCTGAACAACACTCTCACAACAGCGCCCGGCGAATCATCTCCAGCGCCTGCTCTGTGGCGAACTGGCGAACGCGCTTGCGGTCGCCGGGAAAATTTCGTTCGACCACCTGCGTGCCTTCCTCTCCGGCGAGCGCGACGTAGACCAGGCCCACAGGTTTTTGTTCGGTACCGCCACCTGGGCCGGCAACTCCGGTGATTCCGAGCCCATAGCTCGAAAGGCAGCGCTTGCGGATGCCTTCGGCCATCGCCGCCGCTACTTCACGGCTGACCGCTCCATGCTGGTCGATGAGCGCTTTGGGAACGTTCGCAAACTGCGTTTTCAATTCGTTCGAGTAGACGACGGCCCCGCCCAGGAAATAGCGCGAGCTGCCGCTGAGTGAAGTAATGCGCTCGGCCAGTAACCCGCCGGTGCAGGATTCGGCCACAGCCAGCGTCATGTCGCGCATCTGCAGCAGATAGCTGACGATCTGTTCAAGCGTTTCCCCTTTGCGCGAGAAAATGGCGTCGCCAAGTTCGTCTTCGATTTTTTCTGCCAGCTCCTCGACGCGCGCCTCGGCTTCTGCTTGCGAATCCTTCCGGCAGCGCAGGTGCAATTGAATCTCACCCTGGCCGGCGAGAATCGTGGTCTCGACGTCCTTATATGTTTTGTAGATTGGCGAAACCCGCGCGTCGACCTGTGATTCCGGCATCATCGCCATTTTTAGCGTACGCGTCGCGATGTGCTGAGGCGGAATTCGGGAGCGCAGCCGCGGGATGCATTCCGTTTCAAACATCGCCTTAAGTTCGTAAGGGGGACCGGGAAGCAGCATTAGAAGCCGCTCCTGTCCGTCATACTTTCCCGCGACCCACTGCCCGGGTGCGGTGCCAAGCGAATTCGGCAGCATCGTAGCGCTGGTCAAAATGTCGGCCTGCTTGGCATTGTTGGCGGAAAATTTGTAGCCGCGCTTAGCAAAGCGCTCTTCAAGCTTCGCAATGATTTCGGCATTTCGTTGTAGCTTTAATCCCAGCGCATCGGCGACAGCTTCACGTGTCAGGTCATCTTCCGTGGGGCCGAGACCGCCGGTAAAAATAATAATGTCCGAACGCCGCATGGCGAGTTTGGCCGCCGCCGTCAGTCCTTCGGCGTCGTCTCCTACAACGCACTTGAAGCGCACTTCAACGCCCAGGTCATTCAGTTTGTCGGTAAGGTAGAGCGAGTTCGTGTCCTGGCGATGGGGAGTGAGCAACTCCGAGCCGACGGCGATGATCTCGGCATTCACGGCTAAGAGTGTAAATGAACGCGCGAAACTGGAGTGGCAGACAGCTAAACATTGGTGCGCGTGAGAGCGCCTTCTTCTCTTATTCGGAATCACGCTCGCTGGTTTTCAGAGGTGATAAAATTCTTACCGTCCGTTCCTATGACTCGCGTAATCGCGGCCGTTTTCGCCTGTTTTTTCTTCCCTACCTTTCTTTGGGCGGATTGCGCACCGGATTATCGTTCCAACAAGAATTCGGGACTTTTCATCGCCGACTTTGTCATCAACGGGACAGTCCGCATCAGCTCAACCGAGCTCACAACAATTCGAAGCAAGCTGATAGGCGCTTGTATCGATGAAGACTCCGACGAAACGGAAGAGCTTGTCCGAAGCTCGTTCCAGGACCGCGGTTATTTCGCCGCTGCGGTTAAAAGCCTGGATACTAAGACGGTCGATCCGCTGGCGCAACCCAAGCATGTAACAGTTGAAGCCGACATTGTCGAGGGCCCTCAATACAACCTTGCGGAAATCAGGTTCGTGGGGAATCACGCCTTCGGCACCGCGAAGCTCCGTACTGCGTTCGCGTTCAAGAAGGGGGACCTATTCACGAGGGATAAGGTGGCTAGCGGCCTTGAGCGGCTGCGCAGACTCTATGCGCCTCTTGGTTTCCGGGACCTCATCTTCATACCCGATACAGAGTCACTGGCCGATGCGACAATTGTCCTGACAGTGACTTTCAGGGAGGGTCCACAGTACCACATGGGCAAACTGCGAGTCTTTGCAAACAAGGAAGTAGCCGACCGGCTTCAAGGCGAATGGCGGCTTAGGAAAGGCGCAGTATTCGACCTCTCGTATCCAGATAAGTACATCGACGCAAATCGCTCTCTCCTGCCCGCCGGTTTCAGTCGGAGTGATTTGCGGCTTGCCCGGAATTGTCCGGACGCTCTGATTGAGGTCGATTTGATTGTCGACCAGACTGACCCCTCCTTGGGATCACTGCCCGCCGACGTTAAATGCGAAAAGTCGAATGGCGGTACGGAATAACGCGGCGTGGAATGCAGCATTCGTCCAGCCATTCTTAAACTGACTCTAATGACGGGCCGATGACCAGCGGTTGTTGTTGCGTCATACAATGCAGCGCGCCAAATCCCCAGATCAGATCCCCCGAATAGATCGGCACAATCTCGCGTGTCGAGAACAACTCCGCGAGCGCGTTAAGCGCAATGCGATCGTTCGGGTCGTTGAACACCGGCACCAGCACCACACCATTCGCGATATAGAAATTGGCATAGCTGGCGGGCAGTTGGCGACCCTCGAACTTGACCGGACGTGGCATCGGAATCTCGACGATATCGAGTTTCTGTCCCTCGGAATTGCCTGAGAACGAGCGGGCGTTTTTCAGCCGGCCCAGGTTCGCGCGCAGGGCTGCGTAATTTTCGCTCCGCTCATTTTGCTCGATCATCGTGACCACCGTATTGGGAGCCACAAAGCGCGTAATGTCATCGACGTGGCCGTGCGTGTCGTCGCCGGCAATACCGCTGTCGAGCCAGATAACCGATTGCACGCCAAAATAGTCGGCAAACATCTGCTCATAGGCCGCGCGGTCCATTGACGGATTGCGCTGTTGGATCGTGGAGAGCAGGCATTCCTCGGTCGTGATCAGAGTGCCGCAGCCGTTGACGTCGATCGATCCGCCTTCGACGACGACGCGATGGTCGCCGGAGACCGGACGCAACACGCGCGCGTCGGCGGCCTTGGCCATGCGCCCGCCAATTTTTTCATCGAGCTCGTAATTCGGATACTTCGCCCAGCCGTTAAATTGGAAATGCAGCGCGAGCAACCCAGCATCTGCGAGATCGGCGGGAGGTGTGAGAAAGATGCAGCCGGAATCGCGGACCCACACGCGATCTGTGCGCCAGCGGTGAAAACAAACGTTACCGGAGAGCGCGTTCGCCTGCTCCAGCACGGCCCGGGCACGCCGTTCCGCAGTCTCGGTGTTGACGATCAAGTCAACGCGTTCATGCCGCGCCAGGTTGCGGACGATCTCGGCATAGACCCACGGGATCGGTTCGAATTTTCCCGGCCAGTCGCCGCGAAGATGCGGCCAGGCAAGCCATGTGGATTCATGCGGCTCCCACTCGGCTGGCATGTAGTATCCATGTGCGGCGGGGAGCTTCGCGCGCGAAGCGGAACCTTTCGTGATTTTCGTTCCCGTCATTTTCCGTCCAGCATGCGGCTGGTGATGGGAGCGTAGCTGTCGATGCGGCGGTCGCGAAGAAAGGGCCAATTCCGCCGAATGTCTTCGAGATGATGCAGGT
>JBAVAA010000022.1:0-3208 GCA_049585515.1 Terriglobales bacterium
ATATTATTCTTCGATCCAACCAATCCCTTTACGCCCTTCGGCCAGATTGGCGGTTACCTGCAATCGAATTACGGCCTCCTGGTGACGCCGGACGGAGGCGAGTTGGTGGAGTTGCCGCAACAGCCGACAGCCATGAACAGCATTCAGCGCATCGGCAAACTAAGCCTCGACGCCAACGGCGTGTTGACGGGCGAAGTCCAGGAAATGCGGCTTGGAGACCGGGCTTCATCAGAACGTGGACGATTGCGCTCGGTGACCAACAACGCGGATCGAATTAAACCGATCGAAGCGCTGCTGGCAGCATCATTATCCAGTTTCCAAATCATGAAAGCCAGCGTGGTCAACCTCGAACACACAGACCAGCCGTTCGGATTTAAGTACACCTTCCAATCCAACGAATACGCGAAGAATGCGGGGAATCTGCTGCTGGTGCGGCCGCGGGTGCTAGGGAGTAAATCGTCTGGGGTGCTGGAGACGAAGGAGCCGCGGAAGTTTCCGCTCGAATTCGATGGGCCGTTGCGGGATACCGACAGTTTCGAGATCGCGCTGCCGCCCGGCTATGAAGTGGACGAGTTACCGCCCCCGATGGACGTGGAGTACAGTTTTGGCAGTTATCACAGCAAGACAGAAGCCAGTGGACAGACGCTGCACTATACGCGCAGCTTGGAAATCAAGGAACTGAGCGTTCCGGTCAACAAGATGGATGAACTGAGAAGGTTTTATCGCATCATCACCACGGACGAGCGCAATACAGCAGTTCTGAAACCGGTGGCGGGAAGGTAGGCGTCACATCAGAACTAGTATTTCACCTGTGGGGGCTGGCCCAACTTTGCACACTCCCCAACATTGGCCGCCCCACCCTTCGCGGTTTTCGAAGGGTGAGCGCCACAGACGGTGACATCAACCGGCCTTTCTCACCCGCAACCCGGCCTTCTGGGTTTCGTTCACCAACACCGGATCGCGCTCGTCGTCGGCATAATACCGGAAGCTGCTCCACGCCCACTGTCCCGGTTCGAGCACCAGGCCGCGCTTCACCGGATTGCGGTGTATGTAACGCAATTTCACCACTCGCTTCCTCTCACTGAATACCACAAAATCATAAAAGCGCCACTGCCAGATGTGCCCGGCATCGAGGGCCTCGCTCCACAACTGACCTTGCGCGGGATGGATGCGCGAGCGCAACTCGCCTAACAAACGCCGAGCGAAAACCTTGTTTCAACGCCGGCATCACGACCGAAGGATTGCCACGCTCGGGTTCGCCGAATAGCAGGTGCACATGCTCAGGCATCACGACGTACCCGACGACGACAAAATGATAGCGGCGGCGCACCTGCTGCAACACCTGGAGAAACAGATCGCGATTTCGCCGGCTGCCCGAGCAGAGCGCGTCGCTGGTAACAACTGGTCGTGATAGAGTGCAAACATCCAGCGCCATAGTAGCGATGAATCCGATTGGGCATTCGGGATAGGTAGCGCGGATCCCGAAGGTTTGTATGTGATGAATGAACAACGAGTCGAGATCCGTGGTGCCCACGCTTCGAAAACCACGAAGCGTGGGGCAGCCTCGTTCGCGGTGGTGCAAGGGTGGGCCAGCCCCCACAGTTTTACGGGTTTCGAATGATAATAGATAAGCCTTGGTGGCTTGCGTGTACCTCGGACGCCGTCGCAGTCTGAAATTTTGATTCGACATCTTCCGAAAGTTGCGGGTACAATTTCTGCGACTTCGTAAGAATTGTGAATTGACACTCTAAACATGGAACTACTTCTCAATATTCTATGGCTGATGCTGGCAGTGCCGGCGGCGCTTATCTGGCATCGCCAACCGGTGTCGCCATGGAGTTCGGGGAAGCAGTATCGCTATCGTTCGTTCGTGCTTTTGGGTTGCCTCCTGGCGTTGCTGTTTCCCGTGGTCTCTGCTTCAGATGACCTGCATCCAATAAATGCCGAAATTGAAGAGTATGGACCCTTTAAGCGCACAGTCAAACAGTCGCCAGGCGTCAAACCTCCAATGTGCAGCTATGACGACGGAGGGGTGTTGCGACTGGCTCGCGAGGCTTCGGTCCGACCCGAGAACGATGCGTTTGGAGCGGTTTCTGAATATCTACGTGTACTTCCCCGGCAATATCTAGTTAGCGTCGGCGATGACCGGGCCCCTCCCAAGGCCTAATTCTTAAGCCGTTTTGCGCCCGTCATCAGCGGCGCGATCTCATTGAATTCCAACCGGATTGTTGCTGCGCTCCCTCGCCATCGCAGCACTGGCAGTCGCGAAGAGTGCCGTCGCGACTATGGAGTGGCGGAATGCGAAATATCTATTTGTCCTGTCTGACACTGTATCTTCTGCTCTGTCTCGGGCGGCTTGCGGCCGCACAGGAGCCTTGGACATGGGAAAAAGTACGCGCTCGGTTCGAGCAGAGCAATCCCACGTTGCAGGCGGGCAAGCTGAGTGTGGACGAGTCGAAGGCGCAGGAAATCACTGCGTACCTGCGGCCGAACCCGACGTTGACTGTGTCGGCAGATGGAACCCAAATCGCTCCTGACAAGGGCATCTGGCGCCCGCTCGCTGGCACTTTTGAGTCACCCAGCATCAGCTACCTGCACGAACGGGAGCGCAAGCGGGAGTTACGCCTAGAGAGCGCGAAAAAGGGGACTTTGATTGCAGAGTCAAGTCATGCCGATCTGGAGAGAACTCTGCTGTTCAACTTGCGCAGCGCATTTGTGTCCACGCTGCAAGCCAAAGCGGTGCTGCAGATAGCAGGAGACGACCTCGCCTACTACGACCACGTGCTGCAGATCAGCAGAGATCGCTTCCATGCCGGTGACATCGCGCAAATCGATCTCGACCGGTTGGAACTGCAGCGGGTGCAGTATGAATCGGACGTGCAGACCGCCGAAGTCAATCTGCGCACGGCGAAGATTCAGTTGCTCACCCTGCTGAACGACCGAATTCCGGTTGAACAATTCGATGTAACCGGTCCGTTCGATTTCAACGACCAGCTTGCACCCCGCGACGAGTTCCGGAAGATCGCTCTGGACACGCGGCCCGACTTGAAGGCAGCCGTCGAAGCCGTGGACAAAGCCCAAACCGATCATAAACTCGCGCTTGCCGACGGCTCAACCGATCCGACCTTCGGCGCGTGGTATACGCACAACTCATCCAACAATAACCCGTTTGGCATAAATACTCTCGGTGTCAGCGTCAGCATTCCAT
>JBAVAA010000023.1:0-2811 GCA_049585515.1 Terriglobales bacterium
GCACTGGCTCGATCAGGATAACCTTGCGGCGGAGGGCGTTTCCGGCGAGCGAGTCAGGATCGAAGGCCGCGTTCTCGACGGCGATGGCGTCCCGGTGCCAGATGCTTTTCTGGAGATTTGGCAGGCCAATGCGCACGGCAAGTACGCGCATTCGGAGGACAAGCAACCGAAGCCCGTTGATCCAAAGTTCACGGGCTACGGGCGAATACCGACGAACAGGGAAGGGATCTTTAGCTTTGCCACGATCAAGCCCGGCCCCGTGCCCGGACCTGAGGGGAATGGCAATAAAAATGAGCAGGCGCCACATCTGCTGGTATCCGTCTTCATGCGCGGACTTCTCCGGCGACTGGTGACACGGATTTATTTCCCTGATGAGCCACTAAATGCGGCAGATTACATTCTCAACATGGTCGAACCTGAGCGGCGTTCAACCCTGATCGCCAAGCGAATCAACGGTCAACCGGGAGCGCTCGAATGGAACGTTATTCTGCAGGGATCGAACGAAACGGTATTCTTCGACTTGGGATTGTGAGATAACACATGACCGAAGTGCAGCTTCTTATCGCCGATCGCGATACGGCCGCATCGAATGCTGCGACGTTTGACCGCGTCAACCCAATCTCCGGCGGCGTGGCCACACGCGCCGCTGCCGCCACAGTAGACGACGCCCGGGCCGCTGCCGCCGCCGCCGCCGCAGCTTTTCCGGCTTGGTCTGCGCTGGGCCCGAACGAGCGCCGCAAGAAACTTCTGCGCGCTGCCGACTTGCTCGAGTCGCACACTCAAGACTTCATCGCCGTGATGATGGATGAGATCGGCTCGACCGCCAGTTGGGCCGGTTTTAACGTTTATCTCGCTGCGCAGATGCTGCGCGAAGCTGCGTCCATGACGACTCAAATCTCCGGCGAAACCATTCCTTCCGATGTTCCGGGAAGCTTGGCCTTCTCAATTCGACAGCCGGTCGGCGTCGTGCTCGGCATCGCTCCCTGGAATGCTCCCGTCATCCTGGGAGTCCGGGCGGTCGCAATGCCGCTGGCCTGCGGCAACACGGTTGTGCTCAAGGCGTCCGAAATTTGCCCGGCCACTCATCGCCTAATCGGCACGGTCTTACACGAAGCGGGCTTGGATCACGGTGTGGTCAATGTCCTTACCCACGATCCCGCGAGCGCATCCGCGATAGTTGAAGCGCTCATTGCCGACCCTGCTGTGCGGCGCGTGAACTTCACCGGCTCCACGCGCGTGGGAAAGATGCTGGCGGTCACCGCTGCCAAGTATCTCAAGCCGATTCTGCTGGAGCTGGGTGGAAAAGCGCCGATGATCATCCTCGACGACGCCGATCTCGATGCTGCCGTTGATGCCGCCGCATTCGGCGCTTTCCTGAATCAGGGCCAGATCTGTATGTCGACCGAGCGCATTATCGTCGATGAAAAAGTCGCAGATGCATTCGCGCAGATGTTTGTGGCTAAGGTCAAGAATCTTCCGTGTGGCGATCCACGGAAGGGTGAAGTAGTGCTCGGAGCGGTAGTTGGACTGCCCACCGTTGACCGCGTGCATGCGCTCGTTAAAGATGCAATCGCTCGCGGCGCCAAAGTTCTGCTGCAAGGCGATGCACAAGGAACGGTCATGCCTGCGGTGATCGTGGATCATGTCACACCCGATATGCAGATTTTCCGCGAGGAATCGTTCGGGCCGTCGGTTTCAATCACACGCTTCAAAACAACAGAAGAGGCGATCCGCCTGGCAAACGACACTGAATACGGCCTCGCCGCCGCCGTCTTCGGACGCGACGTGGCACGCGCTTTTGAAGTGGCTAAGCGCATCGAATCCGGTATGTGCCATATCAACGCGCCTACGGTGCACGACGAAGCTCAAATGCCATTCGGCGGCGTCAAAGCCAGCGGCTACGGCCGTTTTGGCGGCAAAGCGGCCATCGAGCAATTCACCGAACTGCGCTGGATCACGATCCAAACGACTCCGCGCCATTATCCGTTTTAGGAACTGAAGTAACTTGATCGCACTTCGTCGCCGGCGTACGCTCGTCGTTGGCTTGCATCTGCCCCCGCATCGAGAATCTCCTGCCAGACGCGCGGAGCGCAGGCAACCGTGGGAGAAACAAATGCCGCGCGAGGAAAATCTTGAAGCCCTTCGCCAAGCCCACACCCGGTATACGGTCCGGGATCTTGAAGGACACCTGAGGCTCTATAGCCAGTCCGTCATCCATCACGGTTTCTCCAGCCGCATTCGTCCTGGAGTCGCGGGCCTCCGCGAACACCACACGCAAGTCCTGAATGCATTTCCTGACGTCCGTCTGGATGTAAGCGATACCATTGCCGATGGCGAGCGGGTCGCGTACCGCTTCCTGTTTACCGGAACCCACAAAGGGAAATATCTCGGCACCCCTGCAACCGGCAAGGTCGTCACCGCGGCCGGCATGCATATGTACCTCTTCCAAAACGGAGTCGTCGTGGAAGTCTGGCAAGTGTTTGATACTTTCGGCTTCCTATCTCAAATCGAAGTCATTCCCCGTCTTCGCGATGTGGAAGTCGCCAGAACCTGAAGTTCCGTTTCTCTTCTACGCGGGCACCGTCCGCTCCGCGACGACCGACCGCACCGCCTGCGCAATCTTCTCTTCATTGGGCAGCAGGAAATTTTCCAGCGGCTCACTATAGGGAACGGAGGCCTCCAGCGCTGTTACGAGAGCCACTGGCGCCCGCAGATGCTCGAAACCCTTTTCCGCTACCTCGCCCGCGATCACGATTGCCGCTGACGATTGCCGCGGCGCCTGATCCACCAGCACCAGCCTTCCCGTCTTCT
>JBAVAA010000024.1:0-2156 GCA_049585515.1 Terriglobales bacterium
CTCTTTAGCCCCTGAGGGCCACCACGCCATGCACCGGAAGTTTGTCAGCAAACTATGAAGCCGCTGCGCCCGCCCCAGCCGCCGAAACTCGTACAAACTGCGAGATCGGCTCGTCGGCGGGCAGGTACTGGTAGGATTCGAGCCGCACCGCAATGCCATTGCGTTGGCTCGCCGCCGCAGCCGACGCCCGCAATACCCGTCCGCGACAGCGCACCGGCATGTTTTCGCCCAAAGTTATTTCGGACGGCATGGTAAACGTCAATTCCACGACCGCGCCCTCAGGAAGCGCCGTCTCCGCGAAAAAAAATACTCCGCGGCCGCTGAGGTTCTGAATAAATCCGGAGACCGTCCGTCCCTCGAAATGAATCGCCACGAACGACGACTGAGGGACTTCGAACCGTTGCGCCGCTCGCCGTTCTACACCGCGCCGATCTACACCAGGTTCAAGATAATTGGGATCTGAGCTCATGGTCGTCCTTCCCGATCTCCCTGCGGTGGACTTTAACTCTATCGCGGATCGCACCGCCCGGGAAGTTGCAAGTCGGTTACCCGAATTAGCTGTGGAAATCTGAGTGCAAAGTAAACAGTCACAACCGCAATCTCTGGATTCTCCCACTTCATCGCCGTCATCATATTGCGGTCCTACCAGAGATGTGAAAAGGTTCTAAAAGTGATTAACAAGGTGGCTCAGGAAAAGACGACCGGGAGAAGAGAGAAAAAAGAGAACCAACATTCCCCCACGGCCAATGGCAGGGAAGTGGAAAGCGCGCGCCCGCCCAGGTTGGCGACCACGCTGAGAGCCCTGCGCCATCGCAATTTTCAACTATTTTTCAGCGGACAACTGATCTCTCTGATCGGCACCTGGATGCAGACCGTGGCCCAGGCCTGGCTCGTTTACCGCTTAACGGGATCCGCCCTGCTGCTGGGAAGCGTCGGCTTCGCCAGCCAGATTCCCGTCTTCCTGTTTGCCCCCATCGGAGGCATTACAGCCGACCGCGTGAATCGCCAGCGGCTGGTGATCGCCACCCAGATCGCTTCCATGATCCTCGCCGGCATTCTGGCCTGGCTCACGCTGAGCGGGCAAGTCCGAGTGTGGCATATCTTCGTCCTGGCCGGGCTGTTAGGAGTGGTCAACGCCTTCGATATTCCCGGAAGGCAATCCTTCCTCGTCGACATGGTAGGCAAAGAAGACCTGATGAACGCCATCGCGCTGAATTCCTCGATGTTCAACGGCGCGCGCGTCATCGGCCCGGCCGTAGCCGGAATTCTGGTGGCAAGAATAGGCGAAGGCTGGTGTTTCGCCGCCAACGCTGTCAGCTACATCGCCGTAATCGTAGGACTGTCGCTGATGCGCGTGCACAGTCCACCGCGCGCCAGCCAGCATTCGCCGGTAGAAGACATCATCGAGGGCTTCCGCTGGGTCAACCAGACGCGCATCATCCGCACCCTGCTGTTTCTGATCGGCCTGGTAAGCCTGGTCGGGATGCCCTACACCGTGCTGATGCCCGTCTTCGCCGACAGAATTCTGCACGGCGGCGCGCGCGGCCTGGGCATCCTGATGGGAGCCACCGGCGTAGGCGCTCTGCTCGGCGCCTTAACCCTGGCCGCCAAGACCGGAGTAAAAGGCCTGGGCCGCTGGATAACTTTCAGCTGCGCCGGCCTGGGGATCAGCCTGTTTTGTTTTTCCTTCTCGACTTCATTGTGGTTGTCGGTAGCGCTGCTATTGCCCGCAGGCTATTCGATGATGTTGCAGATGGCCTGCTCCAATACGCTGATCCAGACCATGGTCCCCGACCATCTCCGAGGCCGGGTAATGTCCGTTTATTCAATGATGTTCATGGGCATGGCCCCCTTCGGAGCCTTCTTCGGAGGAGCCTTGGCCCACCGCATAGGCGCACCAATCACAGTAGCCAGCGGAGGCGTAGCCTGCGTAATCGGAGCCATCTGGTTCGGCCGCTCGCTGCCAGCAATGCGAGTAGAAGCCCGAAGGCTAATCATCGCCCAGGGCCTGGCCGGAGGCGAGCCGCCACAGGAACTGAACGCGCAGCCGGTGGAAGAGTAGGAAGAATAGAGGAAAGTGCAGGTTTCAATGTTGCAAGGTTTCAGAGTTTCAATGTTGCAAAGTTTCAGAGTTTCAATGTTGCAAAGTTTCAGAG
>JBAVAA010000025.1:0-7085 GCA_049585515.1 Terriglobales bacterium
ACGCCGGCCAGTGTTGCAACCGCAAGCAACAAAGCGGTCCCTTTCATAAGCTTCCTCCTTTAAAATTATTTTGCGTCCACCCAGGTATCCGAGCCGGTCAGCTTAACTGACACGCCGGACAAAAAGATGTGCAGCGGCTTGCCGTCGGCGGTGCCGCGGTGCTCAGTCGAGAACAACAGCGGACCTGCTTTTTTGTAGCCGGCCCAGGTTGCGAGCACAAGGCTCGGCTTCTTGTCCCCGCCGTGGTGGAAGGCAAGGTATTCGACCCGGTCATCTTTGCCGACGTAGAGTTCCCATGTGTCGCCAGGCGTGTAGCCGCCCAGTTCCGCCGGATACTTCACCGAGACCAGCCGGGCCGAACCGGCGCCCGCCGGCAATTTCTTCACGCCATCATCCGTGACTGCCGCGCTTTTGTCCCAGTACGCATGGAAGGGAAAAAGAGCCCAATAATTGTCATTGGTGAAACCCGGATCGACGTCATTTTTCACATCGTCGGGCTGGCTGCTAAGCTGGGAGCGCAGGTACGTCACCTTGACCGGCTTGCCCTCTTTATCCTTTCCCTCATACGAGACCTTGCCGGTCTTCGGTTCCCACTCCCACGTGCGAGAGGCTTTGAAGAGTCCAGTAATTTCCCCATTCCATGTGTAGCGGATGGCCTCGACTTTATCCCACGAATCTATCCCGTAGGTCTTTGGCGATCTGATCGAGAATGGGCGCGCGCGTCTGCGCCCACGACGTTGCAGAAAGGACTAATGCTCCGAAAGCCAGGAGACGGATCAGGGTTGCACGGCTTGGACTTGTCATGGAGTCTACTCCTCAATGAATTTGAACCGATTTCCTTTGGATGTCGGGCGCCAGTTTTCGGATACAAATGCATCCAGCCAGTTGAGTCTAGGTTCTCCCGGCCCGTCTGAATCGGCGACGCGCAACCATCGCAGCGGCAATCGCCACCAATCCGTATTCCAACGCCATGATCCAGACAGGCAGCACCCACGGTTGACCGAGCGTGCGCAAATGCCAAACATAGTAAGTAGGAATAATGCTCACCGTCCAGATAAGGATCGGCACGCTCGAACCCGGCCGCAGCAACGGCAACAGCCAGAGAAGATACCACGGATATACGACCGGTGCACACAGAAGCGATGCTGCCATCGGCCAGGCCATTACATCGGGAGAAAATTCTGCCGCCTTGCGCCTCAGCCAGATTGCGGTAAGAAAGCCGGCGAGCGCTGCCAGTCCAGCCAGCAACCACGCAGGCGCCACCCGATCGAGCGCCGCAAACACGGGACCATTGAACCGGAAACTCTGCACATATCTGCCAACCGAGCCGGCCGGAATACGGCCGTGATTAAGAAATGGCAAATACAACAGTCCGGTCGCCGCTGCTCCCAGCGCCGCATCGCGAATGCGCACCCGCTTCCAATAGAGGGGCAAGAGAACGACCGGCAGGAATTTCACTGCGACAGCCAGGCCAAACGCGACGGCCGCGGTCGCCCGCCACCGACGCACTAGCGCAGCGGCGGACACCAGCAGCAACAGCGCACCGACAATATCAATGTGGCCGCTTCCGGCTACCTCAATCGCCAACAATGGATTCCAGGCGAACACCAGAACCAGGTACGCTCCCTTCCCGCCACGACGCAAGATATCGAGCAAAATGAGAACGATCGCCAGATCGCAGACTACAAACGCTACTTTCAGCGCAAAGATCGACTCATGAATCGCTGTGACGGCGCGGAAGAAAAGCTCTGCGCCCGCTGGATACGGGCTCGGCAGATCGGGGTTGTTCAAGCCGCGGGTTTCGGAAGTATGCAATCCCTGTGTGGCAGGATCGCTGGGAACGACAAGATAAGGATTGTAGCCGAGCCTCTGCAGGCGGCCATCCCAAATATAGCGACGGATGTCATCATCGGCGCCCACGGGCAGCCGCAGAAATTCAACGTGCCACACGGCAGCGAGGACGAGCCCGATGACGACAACTTGCCGCGCAACACGTCGTTCAAATTTGGGCGTCGCGAAAAGCTCGCGGACCGCTAAGAGGTATGCAACCCCCGCAACCACCAAAGAGGCCATGAAGCAGGGGCCTCCGCGATCGTCGAAGTGACGCGAGCAGATGGTCAGCGCCGCAAGTAAGACGGCGCCGAGCGCGTACACTCTCCGCGCGGGAGTAATCTTCACAGTTCTTCCGTGCCCGTTTTTAACTGGGCAGTTGCAAACTCCCACTGTTTGAGCCACGCCGCCGTGCGTGGAGCCCGCTCCGGAGCCAGTCGCAACTCCTCTGCCAGGCGGGTCAGGTCGTCCGTGACGTCAATATCGTAAAAAGGATCGGCGAAACCGACCGATAGCTCAAGGGCTCGTGCGCGCGCCAGGAGTCTCTCCAATGCGCTGCTGGTGCCCATTCCGTCGCCCGAAAAAAGCGTAGGATGAGAGGCCTTCGCCCCGACGAGATAGTAGCCTCCGTCGTGCGTTGGTCCCACGACCACGTCATGTGCGGTCAGCGTTTCGAACGCCTCTTCGAGAACAGAACGTGGCAGATGCGGGCTGTCGCTGTTGAAGGCAATGACGCGTTGCCAGTCTTGTGCAAAGTGCGCAAACACCGAGGTAAGGCCGGCAGCCAGACCTTCACCTTTCTGGGCGACTATACTCACTTCATTGCCTGCCAACTGTGCCAGTTCGTTTACGTCCGAGTCCGGGCACATGATGGCAACCTCCACCTCGCTCGATTTCAGTGTCAGTGACCGCGCCAACGCGAGTGTGTCGTCCAGTAGGCAACGATAGAAAACGGTGACTGCCTCAGGAGAAAGACTTGTAGCCAGACGGGTTTTGACCGCGCCTGGCCTTGGCGCTTTCGCCATGATCACCAACACACTGGCACTGTCTGATGAACGCACTACCGCCTCGCT
Organism: Terriglobales bacterium; assembly: GCA_049585515.1. GTDB lineage: Bacteria > Acidobacteriota > Terriglobia > Terriglobales > Acidobacteriaceae > Acidiflorens. Next base: position 2,904 of record JBAVAA010000025.1, read on the forward strand.
TGAATATCCCATGAAATCTTGACGCGACCCTACGCCGGCCGCGGCGTCCCGGCTCTTCGTCGCCCGAAATAATAGCGCACGATCAAGCTGAGAATGAACCAACCCGCGCCGACCGTCCCCTTCAGCGTACCGCTGATCTTCGATTTTCCGATGCGCGGGTAATAGCTCACTGGCACTTCCACCACGCGGTATCCAGCCAGTGCGCCTTTGAGGATCATCTCAACCGCCCAGCCATAGGTCATCTCTTCGAGCGCGAGCGCGCGTAGCACATCGGCGCGGGCAGCACGAAACGGGCCGAGATCGGTGATTTCTACTTTGTAGAGAAGCCTGATCAGCCTCGCAGCAAGACGATTCCCAAACACCTGATGCCACGGCAACGCCCCGGCAGAATTCTGACCAAGCAGGCGGGAGCCGAGTGTGATGTCCGCAGTTCCACCAATGATTGGCGCTAAAAGAATCGGCAGTTCAGATGGCCGGTCGCTGTAGTCGCCATCCAGGAACACAACCACGTCAGGGGAATTTGTCGCGGCCAGACCGGTGAGGCAGGCTCGCCCATAGCCGCGGCGCGGTTCCTGAACCACGCGGGCCCCCATCCTTGCCGCGATCTCAGGGGTCCCGTCGTTCGAGTTGCTGTCAACGACGATGACCTCCGTCGTGAAATCGGACGGGAGATCCGCTAAGACGCGCTCGATCGCCTGCGCTTCATTATGGGTAGGAATGATGACGGACACTCGCACAGGGCATCATCTTAAAGCAACCACCGCGGCGCGGTTGGCCATCGTTCCGCCAGCCACGCGTCAACACCCCATTTCCGGCCGGCGCTTCCGATCGCGAGACCGAGCGATGCGAGGACCGGAACCAGCAGTTCCCAGATCCACGCCGTGCCCCACTCCGAAATCCAAAGGCTTCCGAGATACAGAAACGCCACCAATGCTGCCGGCCGCGTAAGCAGACCGATAAAGAGCAGGATGCCGAGACCGATCTCGGTCACAGCCTGCATGGGAGCGGCCATCGCGGCGTGACTCGCAGCCAGTCCCATCACCGTTTTCCACACAGCCGGCGAGTGACTGTGCTGAATGTAGTAGTTGATCAGATTCGCGTAGCCCGCCGGTGTGTAAAGGCCTTTCCCCAGATTCTCGAAAAAGACCCACACAAACATCGCGCCGATGGTCAGGCGCACGATTGCCAAACCGTTTGCCGCCTGCGGTTGGTGAGACACTGTGCTTCGGTCACTTCGCATTGAGGTTGGGATCGTTGTCATGGAGGAACCTCGTTTTGTGGATGCTAATGCTATATCAAATTGGAAATGATTGGCAGGATCGGTTTCGTCTCAGCGGAGCTGTGAGTACGAATTACCCCCAAGAGACGCCTTCCTTCGCAGCCGTGACAACTCGCAATGGCTGCTGGTAAAATTACGATCCGTCCGCCGATTAAGGGGTGCTCCATGAAGCTGCGAGTTCTCTCGTCGTTGCTGCTGCTCGTTTTTCCCGTATGCCAGTTAGCCGCCCAAGCCGCGTCGAATGCCCAGAAATTCAGCCCCTCCAGCCGCACCTTCCACTTCACCTACAGCTTCACCGTGAAGGATATTCCCTCCGGAGCAAAGCGAGTGCGCGTTTGGGTTCCGGTGCCGCAGACTGACCAGCATCAGACTGTACGTGTTTTGGCGGTCAAAGCTCCCGTTAAAACGCGGATGACGCAGGAGCCCGAGTACGGCGACCGTATGATGTATGCCGAGATCGAGAATCCAGCTCCGGGCAAAGCAGAGTTCACCCTTGAGTACAAGGTCACGCGCCGCGAATACTCGCGGGGCGATTACGCGCACCTCAAGCAAACAGATCAAAAGCCTGGCGTCGTGTTGGCGTCGATGAACCGTTTGATTGCGCCCGACAATTTGATTCCTACGGATGGAAAGATCAAGGCATTGGCCGTCGAGATAACCGGATCCCAGATCGGCACCGTTGCAAAAGCCAAGGCTGCCTACGATTACTTCTTCACGAACATGCGCTACGACAAGACGGGCTCAGGCTGGGGACGCGGGGACGCGGTATGGGCGTGTGACTCCAAGCGCGGCAACTGCACCGACTTCCATTCTCCGTTCATCGGCATAGTGCGGGCTGACGGAATTCCGGCGCGCTTCGACATCGGCTTCCCACTGCCCGAAAACAAGGACAACGGAGATATCCCCGGGTATCACTGCTGGGCTGAGTTCTATGCCCCCAAAACCGGCTGGGTCCCGGTCGACATCTCGGAGGCGTGGAAAGCAAAGGAGAAGGAAGATTATTTCTTCGGCAGCGTTGACGCCAATCGCGTGCAGTTTTCCACCGGCCGCGACGTCACACTGTCTCCCAAGCAGGATGGTCCCGCGCTTAATTACTTCGTCTACCCATACATCGAAGTCGACGGCAAACCCTTCGATAAGTTCGACAAGCAGTTCAGCTTTCAGGAAGTAAAATCTTCGGAATGAAGCCGCGAGTTCGACGCGCCCAGGGGTTCGCCTCGGCCAACAATTGACACCATCAACGCCGTTTCATAGTTTCCTCCTCTATTTGTTACGCAACTTCATCGTTTCTATACTTCGCAACTATGCAATATGTTAAGAACGCAATCTCTGCATTGCTGTGATTCAGTGGGGCACGTCTCCCCGTGATTTGGCACCAGAACGGCGATCACGAAAGGGCAAGCGGCGGAAGTGCTAGATTGAACTGGATGCGCTCCGAAATAGAACAAGCGGTTCTGCTGTTGCAGCGCGGTAACGATGAGGCCCTGGAGCACGCTCTTGCCCTTCTGCAAAACACGGTCTTTTCGTTCAGTATGAGGGTCTGTGGTCAGCGCCAGGACGCCGAAGACACGATGCAGGAGGTCCTGCTGAAGTCAGTTCCGCATCTGCCTAAATTCGACAGCCCGAAGGCGCTCGTGGTGTGGCTTTACAAGGTCGCGAAGAACCATTGCCTGATGAGCCGCCGCCGAGGCAAGTTCGCTCCGAATCAGGAGCTTTCTCTCGCAGAGTTAATGCCGGATCGGCGGCAATTGGAAAAGTTGAGTGCCGAAAGTGGAATCAACCCGGAAAAGTTCGCCATTCAAAGCGAAGAAGCCGGAATGTTGCGGGCAGCAATTCAACAATTGCCTCCCCAATACCGCATTGTCCTGGTCTTACGGGATATGGAGGGTCTGACCGACGAAGATGTTGCCGAAATCACGGGGCTGCGCCCAGGGACGGTTCGGGTTCGACTCCACCGCGCCCGGCTGTTCGTCCGGAAGGAGCTGATGAGAGCGTGGAAACCGCGGGCCGGTCGCAATGCCGGCGCCCTGGTGGCGCAGCGCGCCTCTTCCGACGAACTCAAACCGGCACGCTGTAAGGCTATGTTCGCCGAACTCTCGAACTACCTCGATGAGAAACTGGACGACTCTTTGTGTGAAGAACTGGAAAGGCACATCGATGGATGCGGGCCGTGCAAGGTGTTTCTGGCAAGTCTCGAAGCAACGATTGAGCAGTGCCGGAGTTCGCCTTCAGAAACTCCGTCCAGCAAAACCGCGTTTCGGCTCCGAAAGGAACTGATGAAGAACTACGCGCGGGTTGTAGCGACCATTCGGCCGTAAACCAAAGTCGACGTTTTCGACCCCTTCTTTTTCGAATTATTCCGAATTATTCCCTGTAACAAAATCCCGCCTTCTGCATTTATTCGTGTTCCTAGTCGATGGAAGCAACAGGAGGCAGGCATGATCAGCGCCAAAGTTGAATTGACTCAAGCACTTAAACAGCAGAGGCAGTTCGTAGCCCTCACGGGCAGCGGACACCATCTGCTGTTGGACGATGCAGCTGGGGGAACCGGTCCGAAACCGATTGAACTGGTTGCAGCGGGATTGGCGGGTTGTACCGCGTTTGATGTCATCACGGTTCTGCGCCAGAAGTATCACCAGAAAGTCACGGGGTACGAAGTTCGGGTCGAGGCCGATCAGGCAGAGCGCCCACCGCAAGTGTTTACGACGGTGCGGATTCACCACGTGGTTACAGGCTGCGAAATTGATGCGGCTGCTTTGGAGGAAGCCATCCGTCTCTCCGAGGAGAAGTACTGCTCTGTAGGGGCCATGGTGCAAAAGACCGCAAGTTTTCATACGACCTACGAGATCGTCGAGGACAAAACCGAGTGGCTAAACACTACCCAAACTGCTGGAGTCCAGAGT
>JBAVAA010000026.1:0-10877 GCA_049585515.1 Terriglobales bacterium
CTTGCGCGCCTCCCTCGGCCATGCCTACTTCGGTGGCGACCGTCCACAGATCCTCACGGTTGTAGAACGCTTCCGGATCGGTCATGTGATACAGGCCGTAGACTTCCGCCTGCAGCTTAAGCAATAACTCGGGATAGCGCACGTGCTTGCGCAGGCCGGCGGGCATCGTGGCCGCATCCTTGAACAGGCTCGGGAAAATGCTCCGGTAGGCGGCGATGATCGGGTCATCTTTGTCGAATACGTAAAAGGTTGTCGTGCCATCGTAGGCGTCGATGACCACCTTAACGCTGTTCCGCATGTAGTTAATCGGATCGCCGCCGAGACGGTAATGGGTGGAGTAGGGATAGCTGTCTGAAACCGTGAATGCATCCATGATCCACGAAAGCCGGCCATCGTCACCGAGCACGATGTAGGGATCGGGATCGTAGGTAAGAAACGGAGCCAACGCCGAGACGCGATCGCGCAGGCTGCGCCGCATCAACAGGCGGCTGTCCTGGGTTACGTCATCGCTGAAGGGCAGCTTCGCAAGGTCATCGCGGTCGAATGCTATCAGGATGCGGCGCAGGAAACCGCCGATGACGATGCCGCCATTGCCCTCGTACGACGTGAGGTTGTTGCTCTCGCCTTGCGGATAGTTGAATTCCTTCTGCTTTGTCTTCACGTAAACGTCAGTATTGGTCAACTCGCCGAAATAAATCTCCGGACGCGTCACGTTTAGACCACGCACCGTGCTCTGGACTGGCATGTTGCTCAGCATCAGCGTGGGCAGGCCTTCCGGCGTGAACCCATTCACCGGATTCATGGTGATGCCGTAGCCGTGCGTATAGATGAGCTTGTCGTTAATCCAGTTGCGGCTGCTCTCGGGAAGCTTATCGACGTTCAGTTCGCGCGCGGCCAGCATCACCTCGCGCGTCGTGCCTTCGATCTCATATCGATCGATGTCGATGTCGGGGAAGTCGTAGTAAGTACGGATTTCCTGAATCTGGCGCAGCGTGTCCTGGAGGGCGCGCCAGTCCCAGAGACGGATGTTCTGCAGCGTGGCCTGATTGTTGGCCGGGTCGACGGCATCGACGGTTGTTTCCGCGGGAAACTCGCGCTGCGTTACACCGGTCAGCCCGTAAGCCCGCCGCGTCATGTCAGTGTTGTAGACAATGTAGGGCTTCTCGCGAACCAGTTCGTTCGGCTTGACGATAAAACTGCTGACGTACCAGGCGACTACTTGAAGGCCGATATAACAAACGATACCTGGAAGCACTGCTGCGACCAGCCAGCTCCCGCGCGCCACCCGCACCGCGTTGACGGCCGCAATCGCTGCGCCGAGAACCAGCGCCGCGCAGACAACAAACAACCCCGTCAGCATGACGTGCGCATCCGTGTAGGTCACGCCGCCGAAGATCGTATGATCGTCGAGCAATAACTCGAAGCGGCTGATGTAGACGCGCATCGCGAGAACCAGCAACAGAAACGCAAACGTAATGGAGAACCCGCGCCAGGGTAATACAGAGCGGCTTAGACGTCCGGTGAGCGCGCGCGTTCCGCCGGTGATGAGGATGAAGAAAACGGCGAGGGCACAGGTAATCACGGCGACGGTCAGCAGCCAGCCCACGATAAGCTGCCACGCGGGAAGGGTGAAGAGAAAGAAATTCAGTGGCCTGCCGAAGATCGGGTCCACTACGCTGCCAGCGGCGCGTGGGGCGTACCAAAAGAGCGACAGGGTGGGCCATTCCGCCATCATGCCGCCGCCGGTAGCAGCGGCGATAACGAGCGAAATGCCGAGTGCGATCAGACGCAGCACGGGCTCAACCGGCAGCTTCAACGGCTGTCCGCCAATTAAGATCGTGTGGCCGCTGGGAAGATCGGGGAGATGCGCCCGCTTTAACGCGAGGAACGATCCATACAGAATGAACAATGTGGCCGCAGCGAAAGCCGCGAAGATTCCCCACTGCAGGCCCAGTGTTTTCCAGAACACGTCCCCGTAACCGAGCGACCCGAACCAGAGCACGTCCACGTAATAGGACAAGGCAGTCCGGCCACCGAAGAAGATGGCAGCGAGAACGATAAAAATGATAACGAGCCGGCGGCGGCGCGGCGGCTTTGAATAGGACAGGCGCGGGGGCGGCCAGTCAATGGACTCGGGCATTGCGTGACTCCGTTTTCATTCGTTCCATGTAGTCATCCGCATGATACTCCTCTGCTCCCACGAGTTGTCCTATACCGCGAGTGCGGCGGCCCATTCCTACCCCAATGGGTAAGTAGACAATGCAGCCCATAAGACGTAAATTCTGCATGTGATCAGCCGCACCAGTCTTCCGCTTATTGCTCAGGCCGAGGATAACAGCGAACGGCCGGCTATCGTCGATTCGCAGCGAGATTCTACCCACACCTACCAAGATTTGCTGGATGCATCGGCGCGCGTAGCGGCGGCGTTGCTTGACGGTCGCGAGGATCTTCGCGAAGCGCGAGTGGCGTTTCTGATGACACCAGGATTTCCTTGGGTCGCGGTGCAATGGGGCATCTGGCGGGCGGGTGGCATTGCCGTTCCGTTGCCGCTCAACTCTGTACGGCCTGAGCTGGAGTACCTGATCGAGGATACGGGGGCATCGACGTTGGTATTCGATGCACCGGCGGCTTCCCTGCTGTCGCCAATAGCTGCGGCCCGTGGCATCCGCGCGCTCTCCTATGATGCGCTCTCAGCTAGCCAAGCAACACAATGGCAGCATCCCGAAATCACCGTCGGCCGGCGCGCCATGATTCTCTACACCAGCGGCACCACCAGCCGTCCGAAGGGCGTGGTCACAACTCATGCCAATATCACAGCGCAAATCATGAGCCTGGTAGAGGCCTGGGAGTGGTCGGCAAACGATCGGATCGTGCTGTGTTTGCCGCTGCATCACGTTCACGGAATCATCAACGTTGTCAGCTGCGCGGTGTGGTCCGGGGCGGCGTGCGAGATGCTTCCGCGTTTCGATGCGAATGCGGTGTGGGACCACATCGCCAGCGGCAGGGTGACTCTATTCATGGCGGTGCCGACGATTTACGCCAAGCTCATCGCCGCTTGGGACGCGGCTCCACCGGAGCGCCGTGCGGTCCTGAGCGGGGCGTGCGCCAGGTTGCGTTTGATGGTGTCCGGTTCGGCCGCGCTGCCGGTGAGCACGCTCCAACGCTGGCGGGAAATCAGCGGCCATACACTGCTCGAACGCTACGGTATGACGGAGATCGGAATGGCGCTTTCAAACCCGCTGCGGGGCGAGCGCGTGCCGGGCAGCGTGGGATCTCCGCTGCCCAGCGTCGAGGTGCAGCTTGTCGGAGAGAACGGCGAGCCGGCTGCTGCGGGAACACTGGGCGAGATCGAAGTGCGCGGCCCCTGCGTGTTCCTGGAATACTGGGGCAAGCCCGACGCCACCCGCCATGCCTTTCGCGATGGCTGGTTTCGTACGGGCGATACGGCGGTGGTCGAGAACGGTATCTATCGCATTCTTGGCCGGACGAACATTGACATCCTGAAGACCGGTGGACACAAAGTGTCAGCGCTGGAAATCGAAGAAACGCTGCGCGAGCATCCTGCGATTGCCGAATGTGCCGTGGTTGGCGTGCCCGATCCGGAATGGGGCGAGCGCGTGGCTGCGGCCGTGGTAGTAAATGAGGGCGATGCGCTCGATCTGCCGTCGCTTCGCGACTGGGCCAGAGAGCTGCTGGCGGCGCATAAATTGCCCTCACGGCTTTTGGTGCTGGAGATGCTTCCGCGCAACGCGATGGGGAAGGTTATGAAGCCTGCAGTGGTGGCGCTGTTCCGCAGCGGCGGCGGCCGCGATTCCGCTGCGTAGAGTCGCCGGCTCTCTTGACAAGTCGTGGTATGCTGCCCACGCCCAATAAAATGCTTCGCATTGCGGCTTTGCGCTTTCGGTTTCGAATGAGGACACCATGGCCAATGAAGCAGTGATCCGCCCAGTACCTGCAACTCACACCAAACTCACACGCCAGCAGATCACAGGATTTTGGGGCGCGTGGGGCGGCTGGACATTGGATGGCATGGACTCGGTGATCTATGCGCTCGTCCTTAGCCCGGCTCTGACAGAATTGCTGCCGAAGTCGGGTATCAAAGCCATTCCCGCCCACGTGGGCTATGCCGGATCAATATTGTTCGCGCTCTTTCTTGTCGGATGGGGACTGTCGTTGATTTGGGGCCCAATCGCGGATAAGTTTGGCCGCAGCCGGGTGCTTGCCGCTACCATCTTCGTTTATGCCATCTTCACCGGAGCGTCCGCTTTGTCGCAGACAGTGTGGCAGTTGGGATTGTTCCGGCTGCTGGCGGGAATTGGAATTGGCGGCGAATGGGCGCTGGCGGGAACCTATGTCGCCGAAGCATGGCCGGAAGACCGCCGCAAGATGGGGGCCGGATATCTGCAGACGGGCTATTATGCGGGCTTCTTTCTGGCCTCCGCTCTCAACTACACTGTCGCAGCGCGCTATGGTTGGCGTGCCATGTTCTGGTGCGGCATGACGCCCGTCGTTGTGGCCTTCATCGTTTTCTTGCGCGTGAAAGAGCCCGAACGCTGGGAGGAAAAAGCTAAAGTCAAAGTCACCGGCGGACTTTCTTCCGTAAGAAGGATCTTCAGTCCGCCTTATACGCAGCGTACGCTGGTCAATACCGTGCTCCTGACCTCCGCCATCTGCGGCCTGTGGGCGGCGGCCGTCTATGCTCCCACGGCGATCATCACCCTTGCGAAACACGCGGGCATGGCCCAGCCCGAAGCAGTGAAAGTCGCTTCCCTTGGCATGGGTTTGCTGTCCCTGGGAACAATCCTGGGGTGCCTCGCGGTTCCACCTTTGGCCGAGCGCTTTGGCCGTAAGAGCACCCTGGCTTTCTACTTCTTCGGGATGGCGGTCTGCATCCTGCTCAGCTTTGGCTGGGCATTCTATCTGCCACAGGGACTTATTCCCTTCATTGCGGTGCTGTTCTTCCTGGGGTTTTTCGGCGGCAACTTCGCTATATTCAGTCTCTGGCTGCCAGAACAGTACGGGACCACGGTGCGCGCGACCGCGTTTGCATTCACCACTTCTTTGGGACGTTTGTTTATCGCGGGAGTGAACTTCGCACTGGGCGCAGCCGTTAGCCGCATGGGGACTCTGGGGAAGCCGGTAGCGTTCACCGCGATTGCCTTTGGCATCGGGTTGCTCGTAATTCCTTTCGGCGTGGAGACACGAGGCAAAGTGCTGCCTGACTAGAGCGAGTCTTGGCTCGAAACCAACGCTCAGTGCGGCAACGACATCGTGAAACTGGTCGAGAGGGCGTTAAATCCAAAGCTGCGCAGGTTTCGAGACGAAGGCCCTGGTTTATCGGTGCTCGAGAATGCGAAACGGCAACCCGCCCTCGCTGCCGCATTCAGCCGGAAAGCCAACAGGGCGCGTTGAACGCCTTTATTCCGATACTCTAAGCGGCAGCTCGTGGTTCGGATAAAACCCGCTTCTCCGTTGACGTGTAGAACTCCTCCGCCGACGATTGCACCTTTGTGCCTGGCGAAAAAAGGCTGGGCTCCGTCAGCGAATCCCAGACAGTAGAATGTGTCGAGTATCCGCGTCGGAATTTTTGCTTCGTCAACCGGCGAGTTTTGTTCCGCAAATCCCGCCGCCACGGTTCGTACCCATGCCTCCGACTGGCTGAAGCCGGCAGAGACTACTTCGATGTCCGGTGATAATGTGGGAAGCGCAGTGCAGGGGAGCGGAATCCACCAATTTTGCATGAAATCGTCGGAATTGTATCCTCGCGATCGAAGCACATCCCGGAGACGCAAGTCTGTGCGTTCCGAGACCACGATCCGCACCGGCGCGTTTCGCGACCGGTAGAAAGATTCCACCGCATCGACATCGTCTTCGCTAACTGTTCCCGCTGTCCCAACACCGATTGCACGCGTCAAGGGGACGTCGCAGCCGCTGAACGCCAGACAACCTCCTGCGCAATCAGCTAACGAAAGCTTTGTGTCCGGGTTCCGAAACGCCATTGCGCTCGTAGCCGCCTTGAGCATGGTGACGGACAGGCCTTGCAGGTGTTCCAGCAACAGACTTCGCTCGGGACTTTCACACTGCGAATTGGCCATTTTCTAGCCTCCGTGCCTCAACCTGGTCCGAACGGCTGATCGTTGTCCCGCCTTCGGATCAGTTGTCTCCGTTGATGGCGATGTCCATGGCGTCGGTGGTCTGCGTATTGCTGCCCCAGAGTGCTGAACTGCCCCACAGCGCCGAACTGCCCCATAAGGCGCTGAAACCCTGGGTTGTGCTGCTTCCCCATAAGGCTGAGCTGCCCCAGAGAGCTGAACTGCCCCACAGCGCGGACTGCGTGCTGGTAAAGGCATTCGAACCCCATACAGACGAACTGCCCCATAACGCCGAACTGCCCCACAGAGCTGACGAATTGTTGACGAAGTAAACCGATCCTGTCACGGAATCGTAAGCAACGGACGGCGATTGAGCAGGAAGGGTCGCCACGCTTGTATCCGCCAACGCAGCCTGGATGTCCAAATACCCTGCGCCCACTGTAAACACATCGTACTGAACCAGGAAGGTTTGCCCGCCGCTGACAATGGTTGAAGTCTGCGGGAACACTTTATAGGCGGTCTTCATCAGACGCGCTTTAATTTGGTCTGGAGTTAAGCTCGGGTTCTGTTGAAGCAGCAGCGCAGCGGCGGCGCTGACGACTGGGGTCGCCATGCTCGTCCCGCTCAACGTGAAATATGCGCTGGACGGTTGGGGCGAGTTTCCGTTCTGATAATAGCCTACCGAAGGTATGTTGCCGGGATATTCCTTCACCAGGGTCGCGCCGCCAGATGCCTGCAGCGATACAACCTGATTACCGGGAGCGACCAGGTCTGGCTTGACGATATGATCAATCGGTGTCGGTCCCTTGGAGCTATAAGTTGTCATTATGTCATCGTTGCGATTCGGAGTGCCCATCGCGTTCATCGCGCCCACGGTAATGACATAAGGGTCGTTGCCCGGTGCAGTGATCGTCCCATATCCGTTGGTTCCGGCGGTATTATCGCGCCCATCATTACCGGCGGCGACGACCACAACGATTCCGGCTTGCCAGGCCGCCTCGACCGCCTGGCACAGAGGATCGAGCGTGTAGCTTTCGTAAACTGGGCGGCCGAGAGAAAGATTGAGAACTCCGATGTTAAAACCGTAGGTCGTCTTAAGCAGTATCGTTCCGTTGATCGCGTTGATCACTGAAGCGTCGGTTCCCGATCCGTTCTGATCCAGGGCATGAAAGTTAATAAGCCGCACACCCGGCGCAAGGCCGCGCAGCATAACATCGCAATTCTTGCAGCTCGAGGCTGCACCATTCCCGGCGATGATGCCGGCCACGTGCCTGCCATGACCGTAATGGTCGTCGGTGCCGCCGCCGATCGTGTCGTAACCGAACAGGATCGTGGACCCTTTTTGCGAAGAGCCTGGCAGTGCGTTTAGGTCCGCAACCTGATGGATTCCGCTATCAATTACGGCAACCACCACGCCGGTTCCGTCCAGATTCAGGTTCCAGGCAGCCTGCGCGTTCACTGCGCCGACGGTGTTGAATAGTTTCGATCTCAGACTACGGTTCAGCGATATGTACTCGACGTCTTTGTCCTTGGCTAAGTCGGCAAGCCGGGACGCCGGCATCGAGGCATGCAAAGACTTAATGAATGAAAAGTCGGTTAGAACGGTTCCCTTGTGGGAGGCGATTCTCTTGAAATGTTGATCCGAGGGTGGGACCTTGTACCGGATGATAACTTCCACCTTCGATCTGTCGTGGCGTCCGATCAGTTCGGACGAGAGCTTAGGCCTTTGCGCAAATCCTGGAACAGCAGCAATCAAAACTAACGCGAGCAAGACTTTCTTCATTCAGACTCCGGTCTTTCGAATACCGGCTTGGTAGAAGCATGTTCCCCGCCACTGGTTACGTTCCTTAACTTACTGAAAATACGGATGATTTTCTGGGAAGACTAACGTTAGTAATAGGACAGATTGGCCAGCCGCCCGCAGGTTGGGCCAACTTGTCCTCGTCGCGTGAGAGCAACGATGGGGCTTGCGACTCCTGCCTGTTTGATGTCGATGAACTTCTGCGGCGAAGTCTCAAGCCGAGCGACCCGGGAGATCATGGAAGGGCTACATACACTTTCGTAATCTCTCATGTTCGACGCTGGTCACACATCCGTCGCGCTTTGGACAACAATTAGGGAACATGCTCCGAGTTGACCGCACGAAAGCATTCGTCTTCGTGAACGCTATAGCTGCGCTGGGATGCTTCTCGGCGGCGATCGCCCACCCTGCGCTCCGCGGATCGGGGGAATTTCTTTGTTACCTTGCGGTCGTACTGCTGGCCTCGACCCTCAAAGTGACCCTGCCCGGAATCGACGGGACCTTGTCCGTCAATTTCATTTTTCTCTTCCTGGGCATTCTGGAAATGACCTACTCCGAAACTTTGGCCATGGGCGTGGTAGCAGTGTTCGTCCAATCGTATTGGCACTCATCCAAGCGGCTGAAGCCGATTCAGGTGGTCTTCAATCTCTCGCAATTGACGGTTGCGACCACAGCCGCCTATTGCATCTTCAAGTGGCTTAGTGGGAATGTCCTTCGCGACCAGCGGCCTTTAGCCCTCGCTTCCGCCGCCATTGTCTACTTCTTATTTAATACGTGGGCGACGGCTACGGTGATCTCTCTCAGCGAGAGGAAATTCATTCTTCAGGTGTGGATTGACAGTTATCTTTGGTCATTCCCTTATTACCTGATCGGGGCGGGCATCGCGGGTTTTGTCAGTTATCTCAATCGCCAGATAGGATGGCAAACTGCTCTGCTTACGCTGCCGGTCATCTACGTCGTCTATCGATCGTATCGGCTGTACGTGGGCAAACTGGAAGATGGCAAGGTTCATGCCGAGGAGATGTCTCACCTGCATCTGCGCACAATCGAGGCGCTGGCGCTCGCCATTGAAGCCAAGGACCATACCACCCACGAACACTTGCAACGCGTGCGCGTCTACGCCATGGAAATGGCGAAAGAGCTCGGCCTGACCGACGAAGAGATCGAGGCGCTGCGCGCGGCGTCGTTGCTCCATGACATCGGTAAGCTGGCGGTACCGGAGCACATCATTTCGAAGCCCGGAAAACTTACGCCGGAGGAATTCGAACGGATGAAGATTCACCCCATCATCGGCGCGGAGATTCTGGAACAGGTGCGATTCCCCTATCCGGTCGTGCCAATCGTCCAGTCGCATCACGAAAAGTGGGACGGGTCCAGTTATCCCCGAGGCCTGAAAGGAGAAGAGATACCCATCGGCGCCCGCATTCTGTCGGCGGTCGATTGCCTGGACGCCCTCGCTTCCCATCGACAATATCGACCGGCTCTTCCGCTGGACCAGGCCATGGCACAAGTCGCCGCCGAATCTGGGAGCAGCTTTGATCCGCAGGTTGTCAAAATCCTGCAAGAGAGATATGTGGAGTTGGAAAAGCTTGCCCATGAAAAGGATCAGGAGCGTCCGCCGAGACTTTCCGTGGACGTAAAAGTGGAGAGGGGCTTGGCGCCCGCTGCCGGCTTTGAGCAAGATCAGGAACCCGCCGTGCACGAGGATGAAGAGCGCAATAACGATTACCTGGTAAGCATTGCGGCGGCCCGGCAGGAGGCTCAGCTTCTATTTGAATTGAGCCACGACCTCGGGACCTCATTGCGTCTCGACGACACGCTCTCGATGTTTTCAGTTCGGCTCAAGCGTTTAGTCACCTATGACGCCATGGCTGTTTACGTACTCTATGGCAGCGTGTTGACCGCGGAGTACGTGAGTGGCGACAACTTCAGATTGTTCTCCTCGCTGAGAATTCCCCTGGGGGAGGGCCTTTCCGGGTGGGTAGCCCACAACAATAAGCCGATTGTGAATGGCAATCCGTCGGTCGAGCCTGGATACCTCAACGATCCAACCAAGTTCAGCAGTCTGCGATCGGCGCTCGCGGTTCCGCTGCAAAGCGATGCCGAAGTCGTTGCCGTGCTGGCTCTCTATCGCACAGGTCAGGACGCCTTCACGCAAGACCACCTGCGGATTGTGCTGAGCGCAAGCTCGAAACTCGGTATCACCATTGACAACGCATTGAAATTCAGGGAAGCCGAAGATTCCGCAACCACCGATTTTCTCACTGGCCTGCCCAATACCCGTTCTCTGTACCGGCATCTGGAAGCCGAGTTATCGCGTTGCAGGCGTTCGAACAGTCCGCTCACCGTTCTGGTGCTGGATCTGGACGGATTCAAACAAGTAAATGACCGCTTCGGACACATTGAAGGGAACAACCTTCTTCGCATGTTTGCAGCTGCTTTGAAGGATACCTGTCGCGAGTATGACTATGCCGCCAGAATCGGTGGAGATGAATTCGTCATCGTCGTGCCCGGTCTGCCGGCCGAGGCGGTTGTAGAAATGACCGCGCGTTTGCAAACGATGACGGCGGATGTGACAAATGCAATCTGCGCACAGCCCGTACTATCGGTGAGCGTCGGCAAAGCTTCCTACCCTGCCAATGGAGAAGACGCAGAAACGCTGCTCTCCGCAGCGGATCACTCCATGTACCGGATGAAACGATCACGCCGCGCCAACGCGGAAGAGCAGGTTGCCGCGGGGCCCTCGCGCGACAAAAGCCCGATGAATTGATCGCTATAAGAGTTTGGCAATCAAGAATTTGGTGAGCGCGCAACAAACCGAAACCGCCAAGTAACATAATTCAACAACGTACGGAGCAACAAACGGAATGATCTCGACATGCCAGCCCCACCGTGCCTCTCGCCGGCATTTACCGATTGATCAATACAGGATTTGCCTGATTTCGATCTCAAGAACTATGGGTGTAGTTTGTCTTAGGTAGTTT
>JBAVAA010000027.1:0-7518 GCA_049585515.1 Terriglobales bacterium
TCGAGATAGAGTAGTCGTCGGAGTGGATTGCGACGCTACTCCTTTTCCTGAAATTGCTGTCGAAACGTAAGAGGGGCGATCATGGCGGGACCAAAGTACAGCGGGTCGGATTGGCCCCATCCCGAACCTGAAGGTTGGCGCGAGCTTCAGGAACGGGCGCGAAAGGCGCGCGATCCTAGGGAACTGGACGCGATCATCGCCGAGATGAACCGGCTCCTCAGCGAGGTCGAAAAACAATCGAATGCCGGCGCAGCGCCCCATGCTCCGCGCGACGTGAGGGCAAGCCGACGTCGACCTCAGGGTAGTTCTCCCTTATATTGGGTAGGCGAGTCGCTTTAATTCGGCGCGCAGTTCGGCGATTCGGGCCTTTCTCTTCTGGTAGGCGTCCAACTCGGACGGCGTGAAATCCGACAACTTGCGACCCAGAATCGAATCCAGTTGCACTTGCAATAGGTCGCACACTTCGAGAGCGATTCGAGCGACTTCTTTATTTTCCATTGTTGGCCATGCGGCGATTAGAGAGCATGAGTTGGCAAGGCGTGGTGATAGCGGATTGCCATCGAGGTACGGCTGGTCACAGGCGGGTGTGATTGCAGGACGTTGCGAATTGATCAATTTTCGAAGCTGGACGCGCAATGTTTATTGATGAAGCCAAAATACGGGTGAAGGCTGGCGATGGCGGCAATGGATGCATGGCGTTCCGGCGGGAGAAATTCGTTCCGCGCGGCGGGCCATCCGGCGGGGATGGGGGCAAGGGCGGCGATATCTGGATGGAGTCGAGCGAACGGCATAATACGCTGGTGCATTTCCGGTTTAATCCGGAATACAAGGGGGAGCGCGGACGGCACGGCGAGGGCGCAAAGAAGACCGGACGCGATGGCGAGGGGATTGTGCTGAAGGTGCCGGTCGGTACGATCGTTTACGACGAAGACACGGGCGAGATGGTGCACGATTTTTCTCGTCCCGATGAACGGGTTGTGATTGCGCGCGGCGGGCGCGGCGGACGGGGGAATGCGCAGTTTGCCACTTCTACGCACCAGGCGCCGCGTGAGCATGAGGAGGGGCGCCCAGGTGAAGAACGCAACTTTCGTCTGGAGCTGAAGCTGTTAGCCGATGTAGGGCTGGTGGGGTATCCGAATGTGGGCAAGTCGACTTTGATTTCGCGGATTTCGGCGGCTCGGCCGAAGATTGCGGATTATCCGTTTACTACGCTGGAGCCGAATTTGGGCGTGGTGCTGGTGGGGGATAAGGGAAAAGAAGAGAGCTTTGTGGTGGCCGATATTCCGGGCTTGATTGAGGGCGCGCACGAAGGATCGGGGCTCGGCACACAATTTCTGCGGCACATCGAGCGCACGCGACTGCTGGTCCAGCTGGTGGATGTTTCCGACGGCAGCGGGCGGCCGGACGTGGTGAAAGACGTTGAGGTGATTACTGGCGAACTGGCGAGTTTTGGTGCGGACCTGGAAAAGAAGCCGGTGCTGATGGTCGCGTCCAAGATCGATGTGGCGAATCCGGAGAAGCTCAAGAAATTGAAGCAGTGGACTACGCGGCGGAAGCTGAAGCTTTATCCGATTTCGGCAGTTACGGGCGAGGGGATTGAAACACTGAAGTACGCCATGGCGGACGCATTGGAGAAGATGCGGAAGGCGGGCGTCGCATAACTGAAATGGCGATGTCAGGCCAGCTACAGATCAGCCTCGTCTAATGCTCGCGTAAACTTTGTGCGAAGATAGAAGATAGTTGCCACCCACGATGGCTACCGCGGCAATATCCGCTCCCTCCTCAGTCGCTACCCGAATCCAGTCGGTGGATGCCCTTCGCGGCGCGATCATGATGTTGATGGCCATCGACCACATTCGCGATTATATTGCGCGCAGCGCCATGCAGTTCCTGCCGACCGATCTTACCCGCACCACGGCTGCGATTTTCTTCACTCGCTGGATCACGCATTTTTGCGCGCCTGTTTTCATCCTCACCGCGGGCCTTGGAGCGTTTTTCTGGATGAATCGCGGCCATCATGCGAAGCGCGAACTGTCGCGCTTCCTAGTTACTCGCGGTGTGTGGCTCATATTGATCGAGATCACCGTGATGCGCATGATCATGTTTTTTCAGTTCAGCTACCATACAAAGCCTGCGTTTCTGATTATTCTCTGGGCCATCGGTGTGAGTATGATCGCTCTGGCGGCGCTGATTTACCTTCCGCTCCGCGTTCTCGCCTGCCTGAGCATCGCCATTATCGCTTTGCACAACCTGCTTGATCCCGTTTCGCCGGAGCGCTTCGGGCGGCTTGCGTGGCTCTGGGACATCCTTCACCAGCGAAATGTTTTGTCATTCCTGGGAGTGAAATTTGTGACGGGATATCCCGTGCTGCCGTGGATCGGCGTCATGTCGTTTGGCTATTGCCTTGGTGCAGTTTTTCTCTGGGATGCGGCGCGGCGGCGGCGCTTCCTGACCAGCTTGGGGCTCGCGTTTATTGGCGCTTTTATCGTGGTGCGAGCGATCAACGTTTACGGTGACCCATTTCGCTGGAGTCATCAGGCGTCGGCGCTTTTTAGTGCGCTGTCTTTTCTGAATACGACGAAGTATCCGCCTTCTCTCGACTTTCTTCTTATGACACTGGGCCCCGCGCTCATCGTTCTGGCCTGGCTCGAGCGCTTTCACTTCTCTTCCGCCAATCCTCTGATCGTTTTCGGGCGCGTCCCATTCTTCTACTATGTCGCCCACCTACTCGCCGCTCATCTGATCGCAGTCGGCTTGAACTTCGCGCGCTACGGCCGAACTACATTTCTTCTAATCCCGCCGCCTTCCATGGGGAGCCCGAGCAGACTTTTCCCGCCAAATTACGGCTTTCCGCTCTGGACGGTGTATGTCGTTTGGATTGCCGTCCTCCTGCTGCTTTACCCGGCATGCCTGTGGTTCGGGAGGTTCAAGCAACATCACCGCGAATGGTGGTTGAGCTACCTCTAAGTAACTTACCCTGTGTGAGATACGGTAAATACCGTAGGGCGAGCTCGGGGGGCCGTCGGATAGACTTTCTTCCCGGTGGAGGCAAGAGAAATCGTTATGACAGCCGAATCTTGATGCGGCCGTCGGAACCGGAGAAACTTGTGAAGAATCTATCAGTATCAGTAGGTCTGGTTGTGGCTGTGGTTGTAGCGGGGCTATTCTTTGCTCTACACAGCGCCTCTTTGTCCGCGCAGGTCAATTCGCAGAAAAATGTTACCAATGGTCCTGTGGCTGAGTACATTTCCGATTCAGCCGCGACTCTTGGATGGTCGACCAGTCAGCCAACAAACATGATGGTGCGGTACGGCACCGAGCGAACAAAGTTAACGCAAACCGCCAGTGCGACAATGGGCGGCGAGGCTCGCAATCACCATGTTCGCATTGATGGGCTGACACCTCACACGCGCTACTACTTTCAACTGTATGAAGGGTCCGAACCGGTAGGTGGAGTCGGCACATTCGCCACGATTGAAAAAGGCGAGACGCCTGAGCACAGTAAGGCCACAATTCCGGAATAAGAGGGCGGGGGTGGATCGGTTCTGCGGTCCGAGGGTAGACGTGTGTAAGGCGACTGCATTATCTTCCAGAAACAGGCCCCAAGCCCAGCCTCGATTGTGCCCACCGTGCTAGAATTTCCACAGCTTCGGACCCTAACTCCTGGACTCCTGTTTTGATCGACCTCGCACCCTCGATACTCTCGGCGGACTTTGCCCACCTGGCGGACCAGGTGGAGCGAGCTACGGCGGGCGGCGCCAGTATCATCCATGTCGATATTATGGATGGGCATTTTGTGCCTAATCTGACGATTGGGCCACCGGTGGTTAAATCTTTGCGGCGGGCAACCCGGCTTCCGCTGGATTGCCATCTGATGATTGAGAATCCCGACCAATTCATTCCGGAGTTTGTGGATGCGGGAGTGGACTGGATTTCGGTGCATCAGGAGGCGTGCCGACATTTGAATCGCACGCTGAATCTGATCAAGCAGCACAATTGCCGGGCGGGAGTGGTGATTAATCCGGCGACGCCGGTGGAGACCCTCCGCGAAGTGCTTGATATTGTCGATCATGTTTTGGTGATGAGCGTGAACCCGGGGTTTGGCGGGCAGAAGTTTATTCCGGAAACGTTGCATAAAATGACGAAGCTGGCCATGATCCGGGCAGAGCGTGGATACCGTTATCGCATCGAAGTGGATGGCGGCGTGGCGATGGAAACGGTGGGGGAAGTGGTGCGCGCCGGGGCGGAGATTCTGGTGGCGGGAAATGCCGTGTTTGGCAAGGGCGATCCGAAGGTGAATGCGCAGATGCTGCTGGAAGCGGCGCGGAGCGCGAGTTTGCAGAGAGTGTAGTAAGGTCAGAGGTTCGAGGTCAGATTGCAGAGGTTTTATGCGTAGGAATTCTATTTTTGTGCTTCTCGCGTTCTTGCTGGTGTTGACAGTCGCGTGCACTAACAAGAAATCTGTGAATCCGCTGGCTAACGTCGGGTCGAAACAGCCTGACAAGGTGCTTTTCGACCGCGCCATGGATGCTATGAAGCACAACCGTTTCGACGTGGCGCGCATGACGCTGCAGACGCTGATTAACACGTATCCGGATTCGGAGTTTATCGCGCGGGCGAAGCTGGCGGTGGCGGATTCGTGGTATGCCGAGGGCGGCACCACGGCGATGGCGCAGGCCGAGATCGAATACAAGGATTTCCGGACGTTCTTTCCCAATATGCCCGAGGCGGCCGAGGCGCAACTGAAAGTGGCAAACATTCATTATCAGGAAATGGAAAAGCCGGACCGCGACTTTACTCACGCCATGCGCGCTGAGGAAGAATACCGGGCGCTGATTCAGGAGTATCCCGACAGCAAACTGGTGCCGCAGGCGAAACAGCGCTTGCGAGAGGTGCAGGAGGTGCTGGCGGAGCGAGAGTTCGAGATCGGGCGGTTTTATTATTTGCGCCTGGCGTATCCGGCGGCGATTGCGCGCCTGAAAACGCTGGTAGACCGCTATCCGTTGTATAGCGGAGCGGACGAGACTCTTTATCTACTCGGTCAATCGTACGAAGCCGAAATCAATTTGATCCGCAAGAATGGGCGCGCGGGTGAAGTGGCCAAGAGCAAGATGATTGAGGAGCTGACGCGGGAGGCGGCGGAGGCCTACGACCGGATCATCAAGCGCTATCCGGCAATGGATCGGGCGGTGGATGCAAAGGCGCGGCTGGAGGCGCTGCATCAGCCGGTGCCGCGGCCGACGCGGGCGGCGCTCGAACAGAACAAGAAAGAAGTGGCCAGCCGGCAACAAGCGGGCATCGTGTCGGGGATGCTGCGTGGTATCGAGAAGCATCCCGACGTGGCCAAGGCCTCGCATGTGGGCGAGCCGACGATGGTCGACCCGACACCGACCAATCCGAAAGATGTGGTGAGCAGGATAAGCGCTGCAGCAGGGTTGGGGGGCGGAGACAACAAGCTCACCGCGACAACGACCGATGGGAAGGTCGCGCCGAACCAGGAGGCGCCGCGTTCGGATTCTCCTCCTGCTGATTCGGCCGCGCCAACGCCAACCGGTCAACCAGCAGCGCAGGATCCGGCCGCAGCGGCAGCCGAGTTGAAGCCGAATGTGGCGGATCCGAATGAACTGAAACCAAATGTCGAGCCCGATCCCAATGCGCTCCCCCCGCTGCAGCAGAGCAATCAACTGGATAACAACGGTGGAACACCGAGCGCATCTTCCGGCGCCCCCGCGAAAACCGAGGAGATGGCGGATATTTCTTCGAGCAAAAAGAAAAAGAAGAAGGGCTTGGGAAAGCTGAACCCGTTCTAGAGATTGCAGAGGTTAGAGGTCGGATTGCAGAGGTAAAGCCCTTGCGCTTTGCCTCTTTAAACTGACCTCTGGCCTCTTCTTGTGACCTCTCCCCAATAGACTCGGAACCGTCGTAACCTGTTACCCCTACAGGAATTGTTGACTTCGATCAGTGGACAAGGTAGTTTCGCGTTATCTCTCCTTATTTGCCGAAGGATGACGCTTGGCGCGGAAAATACTGCTTGCCGATGATAGTGTGACAGCCCAGAACATGGGGCGAAAAATCCTGGCCGATGCCGGGTATGACGTGGTCACCGTCAACAACGGATCCGCTGCCCTCAAGCGGATCGCCGAACTCAAACCGGATCTCATTGTGCTGGATGTGTATATGCCCGGCTACAGCGGTCTGGAAGTGTGCCAGCGTCTGAAGGATGGGGCGGAAACGGCGCGCATACCCGTATTGCTGACGGTGGGAAAGCTGGAACCGTTCAAAGCGGAGGAAGCACGCCGGGTCAAGGCCGATGGTCACATCGTGAAGCCGTTTGAAGCCAGCGAGTTGCTGACTGCGATCGTGCGGCTCGAAGAGCGTATGGGACCGCCACAGCCCGCGGCAAGCGACGTGTCGGCCGAAACGGGATGGCCGAGCCGCCTGAGTGTTCCGTCGAAGAAAAAGAAAACCAAAGACGAGGAAGTGCAGGATGCCGGGGTCGGCGCGGCGTTCCGGGATTTCCGGCGAGAGAAGGGCAAAGCGGACGCGGGCGGAACGTCGGCAATGAAGCCGTCGCCACTGGGACAGAATCCAGATCTGGTTCCGGATATCCCCGACGACGTTACCGTGGAGGAGTTAGACGCGCTCAGCGCGTTCGCTGCAAAACTGGATGGACTTACGCCGGCGGCGGAAGAACATAATATCCCGCACGCGACTGAACATACTGTACCGCTGGCGGTACAACCGGTGGAAGATCCGGCGCCGGCGGTTGAACCCGCCGCGGCTGTTGCCGAAGCTGCCTTCGCGGTTGAACCTGCTGCTGCCGAAGCCACATTCGCGGTGGAACCTGCTGCCTTTACGGTCGAGGGAAAAAGCGATTACGAGATTCCGGTCGAACATCCGGTTGAACACCCCGTTGAAAATCCAGTTGAAGGTATGGAACCGGCGAATGAAGGCGTTTCGTTTGTCGCGGTGAATACTGCGCACGAAACCCAGGAGCCCGCTCCGGTGGACCGGGACGATGAGCCGATGTTCGCTTCGGCCGCAAGTGTGGTTGAGCAGGCAGCCGTCGAGCCAGAGGCAGAAGAGGCCCCTAGCGATACGGAATTGACCGCGGCGTTGCGCTTGCTGACTCCTGCCGGCGGACACGAGGATGCCTCGACAATTTCTTCGCACGCAGACATGCCTGGGGAAACAACGGCGCAGGCTGCCGAAGGCGCTACCCGATGGGTAGCGGAGCCGGTGGCATTGAGTCCCGAGGAAGCGGCAATCTCGCTGGAAGCGGAAATGTTCCGGACTTTTGCGGCAATGCCGGTGGCCACGCCCGAGACAATGTCCGAGGGTACGCCAGTAGCGATGCCCGAGGTTACGTCCGAGGCCATGCCCGAGGCCCCGCCCGAGATGATGGCCGATACGACGCCCGAGGCAACGCCCGCGACGATGTCTGCGCCAACGTCCGAGGCGGAAGTGGATGCTGCGACGATCGCGAGCGTTTCAGCGATCGCGGCTGCGGTTGAGAAC
>JBAVAA010000028.1:0-2470 GCA_049585515.1 Terriglobales bacterium
CTCCAGACCAGGACAGTTTTGCTCGATCCACTCGTACATTCCCTGCGCGCTGTAACCGCCCGGCATGCGGCCGTTCATTACGATCACGTCAAAAGAGCTCTGGCGAAGACGTTCCTGCGTATCGGCCACGCTCTTGGAAGTTGTGACCTCGGCTCCAGCCCCAACCAGCACGTCTCTCTCGAATTCCAACACCGCTTCTTCGTCTTCGAGCAGAAGTACACGCCCCTTCAACACAGACTCTCGACGCCTGGCGACAACCGTCTCCGGCAACGCGGCTGTTTCGCCAGCCAGCAATCGGACCTCGATGGTCGCGCCGCCCTCTTGCCGGTTGCGCGCGAGGATTTCGCCGCCATGTTCCTTCACGATCCCATAGCAAATGCTCAACCCCAAGCCAGTTCCCTTGCCCACCGCCTTGGTGGTGTAGAAGGGATCGAAGATGCGGCCGGGATCTTTGAATCCCGGACCGCTGTCATCAAACTCCACGCACACGAAGGCATCTTTCTTAGAGACGCGCACCTTCAGCACACCGCCTCCGTTGCCGCTGCTGTTGCCATTGCCATTGGCGTTGCTCCCGTTGTTGCCGTCCACTATGGCATCGAGAGCATTGTTGACAATGTTCAGGAAGACCTGCTCCAACTGATGTGGATCGGCCACAACCGCGGGCAAATCCTCGGCAATTTCGCGTTCCAGCGAGACGTTGTGAAGCTTCAAATCGTATTCGCGCAGCGTGAGTGACTCTTCCAGTACCTTACGCAAGTCCACCTGCTGTTTTTCCGGCTTGCGCTGGCGCGCGAAGGAGAGCAGATTCTCCACCACTCGGTGCGTGCGCTGCGCCTGCTTGAACAGCTTTGCCACATAATCGGCGGACCGTTCGTCGAGGCCCGCGCCTTCCAGAAGTTGCGCGTAGCCGAGGATCGCCGTCAGCGGATTGTTCAACTCGTGCGCTACGCCAGCAATCAGCTGGCCGACGGCCGACATCTTCTCGCTCTGCAGCAG
Organism: Terriglobales bacterium; assembly: GCA_049585515.1. Taxonomy (GTDB): domain Bacteria; phylum Acidobacteriota; class Terriglobia; order Terriglobales; family Acidobacteriaceae; genus Acidiflorens. Next base: position 997 of record JBAVAA010000028.1, read on the forward strand.
TTGCTCCTGCGTCCGCCGCAAGTCTTCGTAGGCCCTGCAAGTCTCCTCGTAGAGCTGCACCTTCTCGATCGTGGTCGCCAGTTGGCGGCTGATGGCAACCAGCAGATTCTCATCATTGCTCGAATAGTGCCGCTGATGCTTGCTGGCAATGCCCATAATGCCGAGAGGCTTGTCCTTGCTCCAAAGCACAACCCATATCCAGAAGGGCAAATTGTCGGCCCCCATAAACTCAACGACGGCAGGTGGCAGATGTGGCACAAAATCCTGCGTGACCACCTCAGCTCGCGACAGCATCACCAGATCTCCCAGTCCCTCGGGAAAAACCGCTTCCGCCATTTGCACGCGCGCCCCGCTTCGTGGACCTCCGCCCGCGCGCCGCCGATAGGTGCCTTCCGGTTCCGCGGCCAGATAGACAGAGCCCGTTTCCGCCCCAAAAAGCGAGATTACCTGGCGAAGCGTGAGGTTCAGAATTTCATCCAGATCGAACGATTGGGTGGCAATGACGGCCATCGCGTTGAGCGCGTTCAACTCGCGGTTACGCCGCCGCATCTCGTCTTCCGAACGCTTCTTCTCGGTGATGTCGAGAACAAAGCCCTGATAACGCTCGATGTTTCCGTCTGCGTCGCGCGTCGCAAAGCAGCTCTGTGCCACCACCAGCAGCGTGCCATCCTTGCGCCGCAAAGTGATTTCAAAGTTGCGCACGTAGTTGTGCGCCTCGATTTCCCTGCGGAACGCTTCGCGCTCCTCGGGAACGGCGTGCAGCACGCTTCCCATGTCGAGCGCCATCAACTCGTCCCGGCTGCTATACCCGAGCATGGTTACAAAAGCGTTGTTGCAGTCCAGCAGGTCGCCATCCGGCGTCGCCACGAATACGCCTTCCTGCACCTGCTCAAACAACATGCGATATTTTTCTTCCGCGATTTGACGAGCGGTCGAGTCATGCACCACGTGGATGGTGCCTTGTTGCTGGCCCCCGTGTTCGGCGTAGGACGAGGTCGAAACGATCGACTGCCCGCCGAAACATAGATCCGGTCCTTCAGTCAGCCCCGAACCGCGCTCGCAATACGGGCATCCGCTCCACGCCAGCGCTTTCGGCAGAATCTCTTCACACAGATTGCCCACTACATCGGCCGGCGCTTTCTCGAGCCGCTGCAATAGTGCGTGATTTGTTTTGAGAATGCGGAAGTCGGTGTCGTGGGCGAGAATCGGATCCTGAATCGAATCGAAGGTGTTCATCCATTGCCGCTGCGAGCGCATCACCTGCTCCAGCAACCTCAGATTCTCGAGCGCAATGCCGAGCGCCTGCGCGGCAGTTTCCAGGAACTCCAGCTCCTCGCGAGTGTGGGAGCGGCCGGAGCAACCGAGCGCCACCATCCCTATCGCCGAGTTCTTGCCGAGCACTGGCAGCAGCAGCGCGTGACGAATGGCGTGCTTTTCGAGTTGTTCCTGCTCCCGCTCTGAGAATTCCGAGGGA
>JBAVAA010000029.1:0-3076 GCA_049585515.1 Terriglobales bacterium
TCTGCAATCTGACCTCTCACCTCTGCAATATTTCACGCCTTTTTCGCGGACGTGGCCACTTGGCGCACAACATCGATGAATGCGGTTGTCGCGCAGGAAAGCGTTCGGTCGCGGCGATAAGCGAGCCCGAGTTCCCGAAACAACTCCACGTCTTCCAGATCAATCAGCTTGACCCTGCCGGCTGCGGCTTCATCGCGGGCGAACGAGGCGCTGATGATCGACACGCCGAGGTCGGCGGCCACAAAGCTTTTGATCATGCCGATGCTGGGCAATTCCATTCGTACCTGAAGTTCATCACGGTGAGGCCGGAACAACTTGTCCATGAGCCTGCGGGTGTGGCCGGTTTTTGGAAGCAACACGGGATGTTTGACGATATCCCGGACAGCCGCGGTTTTGTGTTTCGCTAGCGGATTTCTGGGGCTCACCATGAGTAAGAGCTTGTCGCGAAAGATAGGCTGGATTTCCAGGCTTGCCGACTGGATGGGCATTGTCAGGAAACCCACTTCAATCGAGCCGTTCTCCAACTTTTCCGAAATCTTGTAACTGAAATTGCGGTAAATATTGATTTGCACCGGCGGGTAGAGCCGGTAATATTCCGCAAACACCTCCGGCAGAACGTACAGGCAAGTCGCCTCGTTGGCGCCCACCCGAAGTGTGCCTCGGGGTGTGCCGCTATGATCCGCAACTGCGGTCAGCGACTCCTCGCGCAGGCGCTTCAGCCGCTCAGCATAGTCATATAGCACTTGTCCGGCCGGGGTGAGTTTTACCGTCTTGCCGGAGCGGTCGAGTAGTCGATCGCCATACTCCTGCTCCAACTGACGGATTTGGGCGCTCACTGCCGATTGCGAGCGGAAAACTTTTTCTCCGGCGCGCGAGAAGCTGCCCTGGCGGGCCACTTCCAGAAACGTAGTGAGCTGATCGAAATCCATGGCGTGGATGCGGGCATTATAGCGGACGCCACCATTTTTGGTGGGGAGTAAGGTTTCGAGGTGCCTGGAATCGGCCCGCGGCAGAGATCATCAACCGGAAATGATTAGGCGTAAATCATTAGTCAGGCATCAATGATCCTGGTGCTTCTGGGCGGCTTTTGCGTTGTCGAGGTTGAATCGCGCGTTCGACATTCCTGGGTTGACGAGCAGGGCCGTATTGCAGTGGGCTATGGCCTCGTCAAGCCGCCCCAGATGTGTGAGGACGAAGCACAAATTGCTTTCATTTTCGGCGTCACCCGGAGCGAGGATTAAGGAGCGCTCGAGGTGGCGGCGCGCCTCCTCGAACTTGCCCTGCGACGCCAGCAGCACTCCCATGTCGGCCTGGGCGCGGACCAGGTTGGGGTTGAGAGCGAGCGCCTTCGTAAGACTGGCTTGTGCCTGATCAACCTGGCCCGATTTCAGGAGTTCGTGCCCCAGGTTACTGTGCGCCTCCGCGTAGTCGGGATCGATAGCCAGCGCCTCGCGGAACAACTTGACTGCTTCGGCGGAATTGCCTTCGTCCGCCAAAACCACGCCCAGGTTGTTTTGGATGATGCGATTGTCCTTGGTAATGGCGAGTGTATGCTCGAACAGCGTGCGGCTGCTCTTCCAATATGTCGTCTGCCGATAGGCGGCGTCGGCCAGCACCGCAAGCATCGGGATGGTGGCGACGGTCGCAGCGAGGCGAAGAGCCGGGCGGTTCTCGATCAGCGCGGCAATCGTCCAGACAATGGCAATCGACAAGCCCACCATAGGGACATATGTGTATCGGTCGGCCATCGATTGCGTGCCGACCTGCACTAATCCAATGACCGGCACCAACATGCCCAAATACCAGAGCCATCCGACCGCGAGGTATGGGCGCGGCCTTACCCATTTCCAGGCTGCCACGGTGATCACTGCGAGAATGAGCACGGCGATGACCGCATTTCCGATTACGGGATCGTGCACTGGATAGAGGACGGCTAGATCGGTGGGCCAAAAGGTCTTTCCGATGTAAGCAACATAGGCGATAGCTGCATTTGCAATGCGCTCGGGCAATGGAAGATGGGTGAGCGATGCCACGGCGCCATAGCCGCGCTGTGCGAGAAAAGTCAGAACCGAGGTGACCGCCGCCATGGCGAGGAGCGGCGTTTTCTCCAGGAAGAGGCGGCGGACGAGGGCGGGTTGGAGCGGCCAACCGAGCCGCAGCAGCGGCCAGAAATCCAGCAGAAGAAGGACGAAAGGAAAGGTCACCGCCATCGGCTTCGCGAGCAGACTGAGACCGAACGCCACGGCCATGGCAAAATAATTCCCAACGCTCCGCCTCTCTACGTAGCGGACGTAGAGCAAGAGCGTGAGCATCTCGAAAAATGTGGATAGAACGTCCTTACGCTCGGAGATCCACGCCACGGATTCGACATGCAGCGGATGCACGGCGAAGATCGCCGCTACCACAGCGCATCGCCACGGCTGGCGCGTCATGCGAACCAATGCCAGAAAGAGCAATAGAGTCGACGCGAGATGGAAAGCAACGTTCACCAAATGCTGCGCGCCCGGATTCGACCCGAACAAGTTGAAGTCCAGCATGTAAGAAATCCACGTCAGCGGGTGCCAGTTGGCGTAGAAGAAGGTCGTGAAGGCCCATCCGACATTGGAGACCGTGAGACCGGCCTTCACCCACGGATTCTGATAGACGTACTGGTCGTCATCGTAGGCTACGTAACCGAAATTGGCGGTTTGCGCGTAGACGCCCAAAACGCCCAGGGCCAGCAGCATACAGATGACGATTGTGAGCGTCTTCGACCGCGGCGTCACAACCGCCTGCTGCCCCGGCGTGCGGGGGGCCGATGGTTCGGGGCTCGCTTCCCATTTTCCCGATATGCCGTGACACTTTTTGTATTTCCTGCCACTTCCACAGGGGCAAGGGTCGTTGCGGCGAGGTTTTGCTCCGGGACGCATGAAACTTTAAGTATAGTTCTCCGAAAACTGCCTCAATGTTGACTATCCGGCAGCGTTTTTTTTGGCAGCCAGATTTCAGGCCGATGCGAGTCGTGAAGCCCAGCAGTTCTGAAATTTGCATTCTACGTATCGAAATTCCGAATTGTACTTTTCGGCCTAAATAGCAC
>JBAVAA010000030.1:0-2634 GCA_049585515.1 Terriglobales bacterium
GCCTTCGCCACCGGACGCAATCCGAACCACGCGTCAGTCGCTGTAACTCAAGGCATCCTCGGACTGCTCAACGACGAAGAACTCGAAGGTGTGATCGCTCACGAACTGGGGCACGTTCGCAATCGCGACATTCTGATCAGTTCGATCGCCGCCACTTTAGCGGGAGCCATCACCTGGCTAGCCTCGATGGCCCGCTGGGGCATGATTTTCGGTGGCATGCGCGGTGAACGCGACGATCGCGGAGGCGGCGGCATCGCAGCCATCGCCATGATGATCCTCGCGCCAGTAGCCGCCATGCTGATCCAGTTAGCTGTCTCGCGCTCCCGCGAATATGGAGCCGACGACACCGGAGCGCACTGGACCGGCAATCCTTACGCCCTGGCCAGCGCCTTGGCTAAAATCGACGCCTATGCCAAGCAGCGTCCGCTGATTGCGAGCCCATCGACCGCGCATCTTTTTATTATTCAGCCGTTCTTAGGTGGGATGAGTCTCGGCAACCTGTTTTCGACCCATCCCCCAACCGCGAAGAGAATCGAGCGGCTGACCGGAAGGCCGGCGGAATTTTTTCAGTGAGTTCTCAGTTGCCGATGAGTTCTCAGTTCCCGGTTCTCAGTTCTCAGTGAAACCCAATAGGCCTATGCCGCTCGGCTCTTGATTGAGGCGATGAGGCCGTTGAGGACTCTGCCGAGTTCCTCAGCGTCAGATAGCAGGACGCTTGCTTTGGCCGAAGAAAAGTATTCCAGGTCTTTCGCAATTAGAAGCTGAGTCTCTATCTCGACCAGTGAGCCACGTGCCTGGCTCAAGAACTGATGGAACTCCTTCTGCGAAAATCTCGCCTGCCCTTCGGCAATATTGCTAGGCACCGAAACCGCTGCTCGCCGCAATTGATTGGTAAGTCCGTAACACTCCTCGCGAGGAAACCGTTGAGTCGCCTCGTAGATTTCCGTAACGAACTTCATGGCTTTCTGCCAGGCGATAAGATCGCGATAAGAGCGGCCCATAATGCCTCCAATCAATTCTCGATCTTCCGCTACGAAGCATCTGTGACCAGCAACCGGGCCGAATGTTCGGTTTTACTGAGAACTGAGAACCGGCAACTGAGAACTTCCACAGTGACATCGGTAACCGTCAGCCGCGCCACCCGCATAGTAGAATCGGCTCCAATGGCTCCCGAAACTCTGGAGGCGACCGCGCGCCGAGCGGCAGCGCTCGAAACCAGTCTGCGCCGCGTAATCCGCGGCAAGGACGACGTCCTGCGCCTCGCCCTGGTTTCCATCTTCGCCAAAGGCCACCTGCTGATCGAAGGCGTCCCTGGAGTCGGCAAGACCACGCTAGGCCAGGCCCTGGCGCGCGCCATTGACTGCAGCTTTCAGCGTATCCAGTTCACCAGTGACATGCTGCCCTCCGATGTGCTGGGCATCTCGATCTACTCCGCCATCGAGCAGAAATTCGAATTCAAGCGCGGACCGGTCTTCGCCAACGTCCTGTTAGCCGACGAAATCAACCGCACCACTCCGAAGACGCAGTCCGCCCTGCTCGAAGCCATGAACGAGGGTCAGGTCACCATCGACTCCCATTCTTATGCGCTGCCGCAGCCGTTTCTGGTCCTCGCCACGCAGAATCCCATCGAGCATCACGGCACCTATCCCTTGCCCGAGTCGCAACTCGACCGTTTTCTGATGCGGGTTCGCATGGGATATCCCGAAGGCAACGCCGAGCGCGAGATCCTGCGAGCCGAAGCCGGCTCTGCCCAACTCGAAACCCTGCGCCCCGCGCTCAACGCCGCCGACGTAGTCGAGATTCAGCAAGCCGTGGCCCAGGTCCACGTGGACGAATCGCTAATTACTTACCTGATGAACATAGTTAGCAAGACGCGCGAGTCCGAGTACCTTTCCCTTGGAGTATCTCCCCGAGGCTCGCAGATGTTATACCGAGCCGCCCAGGCCATGGCCTTCCTCGAAGGCCGCGATTACTGCACGCCGGAAGATTTCAAGCCGTTAGTCGTCTCCGTCTTTGCCCACCGCGTAGTAGTAAGCTCGCTCTACGCTTCCACGCTGAGGAAATCCGAGCAAGCCGAGCAGGTGCTGCGCGAGATCGTGGAGAGCGTGCCGGTACCGGTGTAGGTAGTTCTCAGGTCCCGGTTCTCAGTTCTCAGTTAGACTCCAACCATGATCGCGGAAGTCATTCCGTCTGCTTACGACGCGGAAGGCAGAAAAGTCTTTCGTCCGTTCGACCGCCACAAGGGGCTGTGTCCTACGTTCCCGCTTGGTCGCTATGTGAGTCATCCACTCACCATTCACTGCCATTCAATCGAAGAAATCCATGAGTTCTTAATGGGGTGCACGCCCGTTTCCGATAAAGAGCTCTTCGACAAGGATGAGTATTGGCAACCACCGGATGACTTCGAGAAAAGGAAGAAAGGCGACTGCGAAGATTTTTCGTTCTGGACCTGGCGCCAGTTCATGGACTTGGGCTATGAGGCTCGAGTCGTGTTTGGGCAACATGGAAGGTATGGAATCGGACATGCTTGGGTTCAATTTATGCAGGGAGGGAAATGCTTTCTAGTTGAACCGCAGTGGCGCCGCCTCGGACTCACCTTACCGAGGTTAAATACGCTAAGGTACCGGCCACGAT
>JBAVAA010000031.1:0-4890 GCA_049585515.1 Terriglobales bacterium
GTCTTGAGCGGGCGCCGCCACCGTTATCGCAATAATCCAGACAAGAACAAATGCCAATAGGATCAAATGCTTACAGAAAGCCGACGGGACGCGGCTTTTGCCACAAAAAACGCCATAAATCATGGGAATCCTCGGAAACTACTGTGCTAGTATAGATGCAAGAAAGCCGCGTTTGGGATATTTTGCGGGCCTTGAAAACACTGCCTCCCCTGGCAAAACCTTCCAATAGCAGCGCGGAATCTGAGTAACAAAAAGTACCTTCGGGGTCACTCATGGGAAGCGCCACACGCTCACTCGCGCTACTTTTGTCTTTGCTGTCTGCCATTGGGGTTCACGCACAAGAAGCTGGTTCACACAAGCGGCCGACGCCTGCCGCCACCGCTGGCGTTGTCTCACCAGCTCTCATCTCTCCGGCAATCATGCCGCTCGATCAGATCCATGAAGGCATGAAAGGCACGGCGCTTACCGTGTTCCAGGGGGTGAAACCGGAATCCATGGACGTGGAAGTTCTGGGCGTAATGCACAACGTGAATGGCCCGAAGAGCGACATTATCCTGGTTCGTCTGCATGGTGCGAAGCCGGAATATACCGGTGTAGTGGCGGGCATGAGCGGAAGCCCGGTTTACTTCGATGGCAAACTCGCGGGAGCACTGGCCTTCCGTATTGGCGAGTTCTCAAAGGAACCGATCGCCGGGGTGACGCCGATCGAGGAGATGCTGGAGATCAGTGCGCTGGATCGTCGTCCGGCGCCGATGCCGGTGCGGGCCGGTCTTTCCGATGTCAACCCTGCCAACCGCGATTCTGCCAACGCCGATGTAGCGAAGCAGAGCGGCGCCACGCAAACCTCCAGCCCCAGCGAGAACCCGGCGCTTCCGATCCAGAGCTACAGCAATTATCTGACGCCCATTGAAACTCCTTTGGTGTTTAACGGATTTTCCGCCGAGACGCTGCAGCGCTATGGATCGCAATTCGCAGCCGCTGGCATCGTGCCTGTGATGGGCATTGGGTCGGCCAGCGACCGCAAGCAGCCGGAACCGATCGAAGCCGGATCGGCGGTGAGCGCGGTGCTGGTTCGTGGCGATATGGATATTGCCGCCACCTGCACGGTGACCTACGTCGACCCGCAGCGCTTGCTTGCGTGCGGACACCCCTTGTTGCAGTTTGGGGATGTGGACCTGCCGATGACCAAGGCGAACGTGCTGGCGACTCTTCCTTCTCCTCTAAATGCCTTCAAGATCGTCAATACGACAGAGACGATCGGCGCCTTCGTGCAGGACCGCCAGAACGGCATTATGGGCGTGCCGGGGCAGGTGTCGAAGATGATTCCGGTGACCGTGGCCATGCACATCCGAGGAGAGCACGGAGCGGCAACCAAGGAATTCCATTACGAAATTCTCAATAACGCGCGGCTCAGCCCGCTGGCGATGATGGCTACGGTTTTCAACGCGCTGCACGGCACCAACGAATACGGTGAAGACATTACTTACCGCATGAAAGGGGTGCTGAGCGTCAAGGGGTATCCCGACGTTACGCTGCGCAACATGTTTGCTCCACAAGACAACGGGCAGCCCGCGGCGGCATCGGCCGCTGCCACCATCGGCGACCGTTTTGGACGAATCTATACCAATGCTTTCGAAACACCGGATGTGGAGGGCGTGAAGCTCGATTTCGATCTTGTCCGCGAGCGCCGTTCAGCCCGCCTGGAAGCCGCGCGCACCGACATGTCGGAAGCCCGCCCCGGCGACCAGATTATGGTAGAGACGGTGATCCGTCCGTATCGCGGCGAGCGCCTGGTGCGGCAGATTCCTATACGGATTCCGACCTCGACATCGAAGGGCACGCTGCGCATTCTGGTCAGCGACGGAGACACGCTCGACCGTGTGCACCGCGGGACCCCGATGATGAACCGCGGTCTCGGCCTGGCGCCAACCATTGCCCTGCTGAACAAAGAGCACGCCAACGATCGCGTCTATGTTTCGCTGATCGGATCCGATCCTGAAGCTATGGTTGCCGACAAGGTCATGCCCACTCTGCCGCTGAGTGTCATGAACGTCATGGAGAACATGCGCGGCACGCAGGACATGGTCGTGATCGGAGAATCCTCGGTGAGTGAAGCCTCCAGCGATTCGCTGGACTATGTCGTCTCCGGCGCGCAGATGCTGACGATTAATATCAAGTAATGTTCCGCTCAAGATGACAGAGTTGGCATGGTAAAGTGATTTCGATGAGGTATATTTTGCGTCGAAAGACACTGGCCCTACTGTCAGCTTTCATTCTTCCCTTATTTGCGTTCCGCGCAACCGTGCTCGCCGAGGGCACGCGCACCTGGGAACAATCCCGATTCGAGGAATTGACCAAGGGTACTGCCAATGGTGTTGCGCTGCGCAGCGAGGGCGGAATCGAGCTTGCTCCGGCCTTCAAAACGCTGGCGACCACGCCTTCCACGTACATCTGGTCGATCGCTTCCGATTCCGCGGGCAACATCTTCGCCGCCGCGGGATCTCCGGCTCGCGTCTACCGCATCACGCCCGATGGCCAGATCGCGACTATTTTTGAGCCGCAGGAATTGCAGGTGCAGGCCCTGATCGTAGATAAAAGCGGCATTGTCTACGCGGCAACGGCGCCCGACGGCAAGGTGTATCGGCTCGAACCCTCGCGTCCTGAAGCATCGCATTCGCAAAACACTAAGGGCGCAGCTGCCAAGGCCTCCGCAAACAGCTCGTGGAGCGCCACCCCCTACTTCGATCCGGGTTCCAAATATATCTGGGACATGGTTCTAGACAAAGCCGGCGCGCTGTATGTGGCTACGGGCGATCATGGCGAAATCTATAAGGTCAGCCCGAACGGCCAGCACGCTCTTTTCTTCCAGAGCGATGAAGTCCACATTCGCGTTCTGGCGCTCGATGCCAAGGGAAATCTGATTGCCGGCTCGGATGGCAGCGGGCTGGTCTATCGCATCGCGCCCAACGGCGAGGCGTTTGTTCTCTACAGCGCGCCTAAAAAAGAAATTACCGCGCTGGCCATCGATCCTGCCGGCAATATCTATGCCGCCGCTGCGGGAGAGAAGCACGCTGGAGCGACGAGCACGGGATCGGGACTTAACATTGCGCCGCCAGCACAGCAGGGCCCGTCCGGGCCGGGCGCCACGATCAGCGTCACTGCATCTCCGGCACCGTCTATGCCGTCGTTTCCCGCTCCCGGATCGGGGGCTACCGGCGGCTCCGAAATTTACCGGATCGCGCCTGACGGCGCGCCGTCACGGCTTTGGACCTCCCACGACGATCTCGTCTATGCGCTCGGCTTTGATCACCACGGACGCCTGCTGGCGGGCACGGGCAATCGCGGTCACATTTTTGCCATCAACGGCGTTGACGATTTCACCGACCTGATCAAAGCCGCAGCCACCCAAATCACTGCCTTCGCCCCGGCACCCGGGGGCGGCCTCTACGCTTCCAGCAGCAACCTGGGAAAAATTTTTGTGCTCGGTCCCGGGCCCGAGTCTGAGGGGACGTATGAAAGCGATGTGTTCGATGCGCACATCTTTTCTCTCTGGGGGCGCGCCAGTGTGCGCAGCGCCGGCGATTCCAGCTTCGAGCTCTATGCGCGCAGCGGCAACGTCGATAATCCCGACCGCAATTGGAGTCCGTGGATGCGGATTAATTTCGCCGGCGGCGGTGAACTCAAAATCCCGCCGGCGCGTTTCGTGCAGTGGAAGGCCGTCCTTCATTCGGGCAATCCTGCCCCTCGCGTTGACGACGTCTTGCTGTACTACCTGCCGAAGAACGTTGCTCCGGAGATCGACGAGATTATCGTTCAGCCCGGATACCACTATCAGCCAATTCCGCATGTGACGGGCAGCGAGCCGCAGATTCCCGGGCAGCCGCGCTTCGATCCTCCACCGCCGGCAGTGCGCGACCGCGATTCCATCGGCGTTCGCTGGCAGGCCCATGACGACAACGACGACCAGCTCGTCTACACCGTCTATTATCGCGGCGACGGCGAGTCGCGCTGGCTGCTGCTGAAAGACAACCTCTTCGACCGCTACTATTCGTTCGACGCCAGCCTTCTGCCCGACGGCGGCTACACGGTGAAGGTCATCGCCTCCGATGCGCCCTCGCATTCGCCGGCGGAGGCCCTGTATGCGGATCGAGTCAGTGCTCGCTTCGAGGTCGACACCACGGCGCCAGTCATCGATAAGTTGACCGCCGCGCTCGAGGAACAGCAAACCGGGAAGCAGGCCGGCGTACAAATTCATGTGCGATTTCGGGCCAGCGATTCGTTTTCGGCAATCAAACGCGCGGAGTATTCCATCGACGGCAATGACTGGCAGTTCGTCGAGCCGGTGGGCCAGTTGTCGGACTCCCGGACGGAAGACTATGACTTTAGCGTGGACTTGCCGCAACCCGAAGCTGCGCCGCCTCCGATGGCCGAGAGCACAGCGAATGATCATGTGGTCGTGGTCCGCGCGTATGACCGGTTCGACAATCTGGCCACCGCGAAGGCGGTGATTCGCGGGAAATAATTCCTTTCAAATGGAAGGCGCGACGCTTTTCTCGGCCCGAAAGAACTGCGACTTTTGACTTTGGATGGCGCAGCGGTTCACCGCTGCGATATGTCGCCAGCTTAGAGCCGGCTTCAGCCTCTGCGGTCGCCTGGTACCTCAGGCAGGGCACTTTTCCGGAAACGCAACGGCTCTTTTCACCGACCGTGAATCTCTCACTGCTGCGCGAAAACTATCGACGCTTTCTTATTGGTGGTATCTTCATCGAACATGAAGAAATCTTGCACTGCGCAAACTGGGCTCGTGTTAGTACAAGTCCCTGATGTGTCGACAACGTAGATCACATAACTCTGCGCCGACGGAGCCGTTAGCGCTATAGAAGCTAGGCC
>JBAVAA010000032.1:0-1814 GCA_049585515.1 Terriglobales bacterium
GTACGATTCGGCGCGCCTGAAGCGTCCATTAATCCGCGTTGGAAACCGCGGAGATGGCAACTGGCGTCCAGCCTCATGGGACGAGGCCTTCGACTTTACCGCCAAGAAGCTTTCAGAAACCAAGGACAAATATGGTCCGCAAGGCACGCTATGGTCTTCCACCGAGAGCTTCCAGGAGGTTTTCTTTCAGAACCTGGCAGGGGCCTTTGGATCTCCCAACCTGGTCCGGCATCCCTCGCTCTGCCTCGCCTCGGTGAATCTGGCGTATTCGCTCACGTTCGGGACAGTCCCCTCGTTCGATTTGCTGAACTCGAAATACATCATCATGTCCGGCGCGAACCGGCTGGAATCGTTCATCACGCCCGACACGATGGACCTGATCGAATCGGCCGAATACCGCAAGGCCAAACTTATTTATCTGGACCCGCGTTTTACGGTAACCGCCTCGAAGGCTGACGAGTGGTATCCCATCCGGCCCGGAACCGATCTCGCCTTTATGCTCGCCATGTTGAACGTGATTGTGGGCGAGAACCGTTACGACAAGGAGTTTGTGGCCAACTACACGGTCGGCTTCGACAAACTGGTCGAACATGTGAAGCCCTTTACGCCTGACTGGGCGGAGAAGGAAACCGAGATTCCGGCGAAAGACATTACGCGCATTACGCGGGAGTTTTCCGACGCCGCGCCGCGCGCCGTGTACTACGCCGGGCGCCGGTCGTCCTGGTACCGGCAGGACTTCCACACCCGGCGCGCGCAAGCCATTCTCAACGCGATTGTCGGCAGCTGGGACCGGGAAGGTGGCATGGTGCCGAATGGAAAGATCGCACTCGGCGAATATCTGTTTCTGCCCTGGGACGATCCCGCCGCGCCGCGCGTCGACGAGATGGACAAGAATTTCCCACTCGCAGCGAAGGGCGACGGCGCCTATCTCAAATTGCGGGAGAACGTGATTACCGGCACGCCCTACCCGGTGAAGGCGTGGATGGTCCACAAGCAGGACCCGATGAACGCGCTGCCCAACCAGGCGCGCACGCTCGAGATGCTGCAACAGATGGACTTCGTCGGCGTGGTTGACGTCCAGATGAGCGACACGGCTTGGTATGCCGATGTTGTTTTCCCCGAGTCGACCTATCTGGAACGCACCGATCCGGTCGAAGTGCTGTCCGGCATTACGCCGGTCGTCGTGTACCGGCAGCAGGTAGTCAAACCCGCGCACGACACCAAAACCACGCTCGAGATCGCGCAAGGTCTGGCCGAACGGCTTGGGCTGTCCCAGTACTTCGAGTTCACAATGGACCAGTGGGTCGCGGCCCAGGTGAAAGAGTTGCCCCTGGAAGCACCTCTTGAGCATTTGAAAAAACACGGCGTTTACGTGCCGCCCGGATTTCCCAAGTACGGCACAACCTTGAACCCCGACCACCGCTTTATCACCAAGTCGGGCAAGATCGAGCTATTTTCGGAGCGGTTGCAGGAAGCGAACTATGACCCGCTGCCCGTCTACCAAACTCCGGCTCAGCCGCCGGCAGGCAAGTTCCGGATCATTACCGGCCGCCGTGCTTATTTCACCCATGCTAACAGTACCAACAATGCCTGGCTGAACCAATTCGCACCGGCCAACCGCCTGTGGCTGAATCAATCCGCAGCTGACAACCTCGGGATTGCCGATGGGGATCGCGTCGAAGTGGCAAGCACGGTGGGCACGGTTCGGCTCAAGGCGCGAGTCACGCAAGAAATTCGTTCCGACTGCGTGTTCATGCTGCACGGCTACGGCAAGAAATCCAAGTGGCAACGGTTAGTTGCGGGCAACGGTGGCG
>JBAVAA010000033.1:0-3066 GCA_049585515.1 Terriglobales bacterium
GTGATCACCTCTGCAATCTGACCTCTAATCTCTGACCTCACTACTATCCGAATCTGCCGGTGACGTAATCTTCCGTCCGTTTGTCGGACGGATTGGTGAAAATCTTCTCGGTTTTATCGAACTCGATCATCTTGCCGAGCAGGAAAAACCCGGTAAACTCCGCCACACGGGCCGCCTGTTGCATATTATGCGTGACAATCACGATTGTGTACTGCTCTTTTAATTGAAAAATCAACTCTTCGATCTTGCCGGTTGAGATGGGATCGAGGGCCGAGCAGGGTTCATCCATGAGCAGAACTTCGGGTTGAACGGCAAGCGCGCGGGCGATGCACAGCCGCTGCTGCTGACCACCGGACAGGCTTGCGCCGGACTTTTTATGAAGATGATCTTTTACTTCGTCCCAGAGGGCGGAGCTGTGCAGAGATTTGTGGACGATCTCATCCAGCTGTTTGCGCTTGCGAAAGCCGTTCAGCTTGAGCCCGGCGGCCACATTATCGTAGATCGACATGGTGGGAAAGGGATTCGGCTTCTGAAATACCATGCCTACACGGCGGCGCAGTTGGGTAGCCGAGGTTCCGTTATAAACGCTGAGGTCGCCGATGTGTACACTGCCTTCGACGCGCGCTTCGGGAATGGTCTCGTGCATGCGGTTGAGGCAACGAATGAACGTGGATTTCCCGCAGCCCGAAGGGCCGATCAGCGCGGTCGCATGATTGGCGACCACAGCGATATTGATGTCGAACAAGGCCTGCGTCTTGCCGTAAAACGCGTTCAGGTGCTCGACTGCAATTCCTACGCCCATAACTTCCTAGCTCCCGCGCTGATTAACACCCTCGTGCCAGCGCGATTCGTATCGTGACTCGTATCATGACTCGTATTCGCGATTCGTATCAGGGCATCGCTTTAGCGATGCCGGTAATTCGTCCTATTTCCTGCCCCTTTAGGGGCTGGGCACGCTCAGCGCCTAAAGGCGCTCTCTTCGCGCGAACTGTGGTATGCCTGAAGGCATACCCTGATACAAATCATAGCCTGATACAGATAGCCTGGTACAAACCGTATCTACCGCCAAAGCTCTTAAGCTCCAGCGAACGTTCCGTGTCGAACAGCGATGCGAACCGCCGCGACTGCGCCGACAATAAGGACAATCAAAACCAGCGCGCCCGCCCAGGCCTGCTTGTGCCATTCATCGAAGGGCGAGATGGCATAGGTGAAAACTTGCAGCGACAGGGCGGCTGTGGGCTGGTCGGTCCTCCAGTTCCAGAACTGGTTTCCGAAGGCAGTGAACAGCAGCGGCGCGGTCTCTCCGGCAATGCGGGCGAAGGCCAGCATGACGCCGGTAATGATTCCGGAGGTCGCTGTGCGCAAGGTAATCGAGACCGTGGTGCGCCACCGGGACACGCCTAAACCATAAGCAGCTTCGCGGATGGCCTGCGGCACCAGGAGCAGCATCTGCTCGGTGGTACGCGCGATGGTCGGAATCATCATGATCGCCAGCGCCACACCGCCGGCCAGAGCCGAGAAGTGTTTCTGGCGCATCACCACCAAACCATAAGCCACGATGCCGATCACAATCGAAGGCACGCCATTCAGCACATCGGAGATGAAGCGCACGATGTCGCCATAGCGGTTGCGACCGTATTCCGAAAGAAATACGCCGGCGCCGATTCCAAGAGGCACGCCCATAATACTGGCAATGGCAAGAATGACCATGGACCCCACGATGGCGTTCGCCATGCCGCCTCCGGGTTCGCCGACCGGCTTCGGAGTCTGGGTCAGGAAAGCAATGTTGATGGAGCCAATGCCCTTGTAAACCAGATAAGCAAAGATGGCAAAGAGCGGCAAAAGTACGAGGACAACGGTGAGGAACGAGACACCGGTCATCACATGGTCCATCACGCGCCGGCGCAAACTGATGGGCGGAATCTCGACGTGCGAAATTCCAAGCTCCGGGATCCCGGGCGCTGCCGAATTGGAGCTGGTATCGGGCATGTTTCTCAGGCAATACTTCTCGACGGCTGGCCGCGAGTTACGCTCCACACCATGAGCCGCGCCAGCGCGTTCACCACGATCGTGACAAAGAACAGCGCCAGGCCGATTTCGATCAATGCTGAAAGGTAAAGATCGCCCGTCGCTTCGGTGAATTCGTTGGCCAGAACGCTGGCCAGAGTGTATCCGGGAGCAAACAGCGACTTGGAAATCTCCGGACGGTTGCCGATCACCATGGTGACGGCCATGGTTTCGCCGAGGGCCCGGCCCAGCCCCAAAATGATGGCGCCCACGATGCCAGCGCGGGCATTGCGCAGCACGCCCATACGAATCATTTCCCATCGCGTGGCCCCAAGCGCCAGCACCGCTTCGCGCTGGTGCTGAGGAACCACGACGAGCACTTCGCGCGTGATGGAGGAAATGATGGGAATAATCATAATCGCCAGTATCACGCCCGCGGCCAACATGCCGATGCCATAGGGCGGTCCGCTGAATAGTCCCGTCCATCCGAGGGTCTTGGCGAGAAACGGTTCCGCATACGCCCGAATCAAGGGCACCATAACAAAGATTGCCCAGAGGCCGTAAACCACGCTGGGGATAGCCGCCAACAGTTCGGTGGTGAAAGAAAGAGGCCCACGCAGGCCAACTGGACACATCTCGGTAATAAAAACCGCCACCCCGACGGCCAGGGGCACGGCGATGATCAGCGCCAGCAGCGAGGAGACGAGCGTGCCATAGATGAATGGCAGCGCGCCGTACTGGTCCTCCACCGGGTTCCAGTCCGACTGCCAAAAGAACTTCCAGCCAAAAGCGTGCCAGGAGAGCTGCGAGCCCACCGCCAGTTGATAAACGATCAGGCCAAGGAGCGCGACCACCGCCAGGCCGCAAAGACGCATCGCCCAGCCAAAGGCGGCGTCTGGGATTTCGCTGACTTTCCCGGGCAACAGCGGCGTAGGTCTGGCTTCGACTTTCAGGGCGGCCTTTGGTCCCCGCTCCGGTTCGGGAGCGTTGAAACGCGGCCGGGGCAGGGCTTGGTTGGACATTCCCTGAAGAGGCTAGCAGACAGTTGTTACAAATCGG
>JBAVAA010000034.1:0-2184 GCA_049585515.1 Terriglobales bacterium
GTCGCAAACGTCACCCAACACATTGAGTGCCCGATCAAGCAACGTTTGGCCGCGGAAATCCAGAAACGCCTTATCTTCTCCCATACGAGAACTCTTGCCTCCCGCCAGGACGAAGCCCATGCGCGATGCTCCCGTCCGAGCTGCTTCGTTCGAGGATGCTCCGGTCAGTGGCATATGAGAAAGCATAAGTCATAAACCGCGGCTGTCCAAAAGTAACCTACCCAGAATGGCCTGCACACAGGAAGATGAAAGCAGCCGATTGGCACCCAGACTCCATTCGTCATCATGCCCCAAGCGCTCATGGAAGTGTTCAAACTAGGACGTTGTTCGCACGAATTCTCTTGGCCGCGTCGCGCTCCGAATGGAGCCTATTACCAGGTCTGCATGGTGTGCGCGACCGCCTACCAGTATGACTGGAAGACCATGCGCCGCGGGAAGCGGATCGACGAACCAATGGGGGAGCTCAGGGTCCCTCGCCGGTCCGCTCAAAAGGAACTCACGTCCTGGATGCCACGGGCGCGGCGCATGCGTGTGAAAATTGCGATTCGATATCGCGCCAAAAGTCTCAGCGTCTGGCACGAGGGCATAATCCAGGACATCAGCCAGTCGGGCGTCCTCTTTCACGGCCCTCAACGACTGCCCGCCAATGCCCTGGTGGAACTGATGTTCGAGATGCCCGAAGCGATCTCCGGACAGAAAGACAGCACCGTGATTTGTCAGGCAAGACTAATTCGCATTAAGGACGCCCTTGCCGACGCCGACGACTCTTTCGCGCTCGCCGCCTCCATCCTGGATTACGTATTCCTCCACCAGGATTAAGCGCCAACCGCCTCCCCTATCCACAATCACTTGCAGGCTGCAAAGGTACAGCGACTTTCGTGCTTGGAAAGCCGCGGTGGCACCAGCTTATAATCATTCAAGTCCAAGTAAACTTAGCACTTAGCCGAATTGCTACGAAACGTGACACTCTTTCTTGCAGCCGCGATCTTCGCCTATGGGCTCTGCTTTGGCAGCTTCCTGAACGTGTGTATTTACCGTTTGCCGCGCGGCCTGTCGGTCGTGACGCCCCGCTCGGCCTGTCCGCACTGCGGAGATCCGATCCCGCTCTACCATAACTTGCCCGTATTCAGTTGGCTGATCCTTCATGGAAAGTGCCGATCATGCCAACAGCCCATATCTCCGCGCTACCTTGTGGTCGAATTACTCACCGGCTTGCTCTTCCTCAGCTGTTACCTCCATTTTGGCCTGACGCTGGCGATGTTGAAGTGCGCCGTTTTCGGATTCCTGTTACTGGGCTTGATCTTCACCGATGCGGAAACGAAACTTCTGCCCGACGCCATGACTCTACCAGGCCTCGCTCTTGGGATCGCTTTCAGCCTTGTCGTTCCGGTGAACGATCTGGCTTCCCGCATCATGCCGGGCATGGTCTCCTACGCAACCAGAAGCGAGATTTCGTGGCGCTTGTGGTCGCTTTCCGACTCCTTGCTGGGAGCGGCAGTGGGCGCTTCGTTCCTCTACGGCGCGGCTGCCATCTACCTCCGGGCCCGCGGGGTCGAAGGCATGGGATTCGGCGACGTTAAGCTGATGGCCCTGATCGGCGCATTCCTCGGAACCAGACTCACGGTACTCACTATTTTTGCGGCTTCGCTGGCCGGTTCGTTGTTCGGACTCAGCACGGTTCTCGCCGTCTGGATGAAGCGCATTCGCCGGATCAAAGCGCGCGGCGTTTCTTCGACCCAAGCTGAAATCGAAGCGCAAAGCGACGCCCGCCGCCGTGCCTGGAAATCAGCGCGCCTCGCACTCCGCTATTACGAGATGCCGTTTGGCGTCTTTCTAGGCAGCATGGCGCTTTTGTCGTTCATGTTTGGAAACCGGCTCCTGCACTGGTATTGGGAGGCGCTGTGAAGATCTCCCAACCTCAAGTTTTTGACTTTGAAATCGGCGATTGCAGGTCCCGCTTCGAATCGCGGGCCTGCCAAAGGATGAATCAATGAAGCACACCAAACTCATAGCAATCGGCATTCTCCTCTTCTTAGGAGTCAGCGCAGCCACGGCTCAGTCGCTGGCGGATTATGCGCGCGAAGTTCGCAAGAACAAAACCGAAACGAGTACGCCCAGCCATCACTACGACAACGACAATCTGCCGACCGGCGCAGACCTGAGCGTGGTCGGACCCGCCCCCAC